>NZ_LJGW01000048.1 GCF_001751255.1 Streptomyces nanshensis
GCCCGCGAGCACCGGCGGGCTGCGGGTGGCACGGCAAGCCGGAGCGGCAGCCATCGGCGAGGCTGACCGGGCACCACGGCGGCGAGCACCAGGAGACGCGAACGCGGGCCGCGCGTACAACCGGCACGCGGCGACAGGTGGCGGGAGCGACGGGGCCCCGTACGACGAACAGCCACGCCGGACGACGAGTCGGGGTCTACGAGCACGACGCGACGGCGAGCAGCAGCCGCCGGTGAACACCAGCGCCCCAGGGACGAACACGCACGCGGCGACAGCGCCAGGACAGCCAGGACGCACGGGCGCGCAACGGCCCGTCCGCGAGCCCGCGAGCACCGGCGGGCTGCGGGTGGCACGGCGAGCCGGAGCGGCAGGAGACGCGAACGCGGGGCGCGCGTACAAGCGGTGGCCTCGTCCGGGGCCGTGCCCGGGCCGTTTGGCGAGCCAGGCGAGGACGGGGCGGGGGTCGTACGCGGCCGGTGGTGGTGACCACCCGGTCAGGCGACGGGACCGACCGGGGCCGCGTGACGGAACATCGCGGAACGTACGATCGCTCGGCTACCGACAACTGAGAGGGCGACCACCATGGAGACGCCGTACAACATCGGCATATCCGCCACAGGCCCGCTCCCCCGCGGCTGGCACCGCGTGTGGTGGAAGGCGGAGAACGGCAAGACCAAGACCGTACTCGCCTGCGACTTCGACGTAGCGGTCCAAACCCAAGCCGCTCTCCAGCACACACTCGACGAGCCCGTCGCGATGGAGTCCTGGAGCGACGAAGAGAACGTCAGCCGCGCCTGAGAGGGCGCCGGACAGGCACACACCGCAACGAGCGCCAGGACAGCCAGGACGCACGGGCGCGCAACGGCCGCGCCCCGCCAAGGAGTTGGCCACACAGCACAAGCCGGACCAGGTGGACGGCGGCGAGCAGCCGCGACGAGCGGCGGGCGAGCCCGTACGACGAACAGCCACGCCCCACCACAGCCCAGGCCGCCCCGGGGCGAGGCACCGCGCACTCCCGAGCCCACGACGAGCTGTCCGTTCGTACGCGGGGCCGGGCTGGCTGCCTGGTTGTTGCGTTCGCTGCGGCGGGGTTCGTCGTCGACGCCACCGCACGCCAGGCTGGCCGTGCGTCGTGCCGGGCGCTGATGGTTCCGGGTTCTGGTTGTGGGGCTTTCTGGATGTCGACGTCCGCTTGTTGGGCCCCTAGTTCGCGGTGCCGGCCAACTGGCGGACCAATTCAAGCTGTTCGGGAGAAAGTGTGTCCCCGTCGGCGAGCAGCCAGGGACTGTTCTTTGTCTCCACCGTGATGCCGTCCGCGAGGCGGGAGACGGAGTCACTCTCGAGACGGCTGGGATAGCTGACGACAACCTGCCACTGCGGTTCGCGGATCTCATCGTCGTGAGCCAGCACGCGGGTCCAGAACCGGCACTCGTCGACGGTCAGGGCTTCGTAGCCTGGTTTCTTTTTCACCGTCAGGAGGACTCGGTCCGCGATTCCGGCGCCGACCAATCGCTGCCCTTGGGCGGCGGCGTTGGGCGGGATCGTGATGTACCGCATCGGTTCTGTTCAGCTCTCTCGGTAGGTGGGCACGACGGCGGCCCCTGCGCCGCGTCGACGGTACCGGGAGCACGGCGGCGCTCGGCACTGGAACCTGGCCCGGACACCAGCCGCCCGTGCGAGTCGCTTTCGTATCCCCCATCTTCTCGGGCCAGTTGCCGCTCAGAGCCAAGCCGAGCCCGGGTCCGGCACGAGGAAGAGGAACTCCCCCTGGCCCAACGCGAATCCGAACATGCCGCTCACGTCAGCCCCCACGCCCAGTACCGTCTCCCTCTCGGACGGCGTCATGAAGCCCTGCACGTCGCTGGTCCGCAAGACGCACTCCAGCACCGGCCTGAGCGCATCTCGGTCCATCACCTGCCGCCGCTGGCCCCGGCCTGTTACCGCCACGACCCCGAACTCATCCGCGCAGTTGGACAACTGCTGCACGTCAACGAACGGAGTGCGGTCCAGGACAGTGATGAGGTCCATGAGTTCCCCTCGACGGTGTCGGGCGGCCTTCCGGGCCATGTGAACGAAGCGCGTGGAGCGGACTCCGCACCCCTGTATTCACTAATTTACGTTCTAAATTGTCTATCGTCAATGCACGCGTACTAGAAAGCTCTTACGCGCACAGCTCCCGGACGCACCAGGGAGCACGGCAGCCAGTCGGGTGTCCGTAGACGGCGCACCGCCGGCGGACGGCAAGCGGCCGCCACCCGGGACAGCGAGGAGCCGGGCCGCGCAGGGCCCCGGCCCCGCGTGGGACGCGCCGCGAGCACGCGTCGAGGAGAAGACCGGGCGAAAGGCATCCGCCCGGCCGCGGCGCGGGCAGGCCCGGGGAGCGGAACAGCAAGGTGCCGACCGCGGCGCGGTCCGGCGCGGCGAGCTGTGGCGCCGGGTCAGGTGCGGGCTACATCCGCGATGGATTCGGCGGCCGGGCGGCCGCTGTCCGACCACGGCCACGGGCCCAGCCCGCCCGCAGCACGGAAGACGAGCACGGCGGCGCCGCCGGTGTCATGCGGCAGGCCGTAGACACGGCCACCGGCGACGGTCGCCAGAAGACGCGCCGCGTGATGCTCACAACCCTCAGCCCCCGCGTTGTCGCGGTCCAGCACGGTCACGAGCGGGCGGCCGGTGCAACCAGTTGGATCGGCCGGGTGAGCAGCAGGACAACGGGTGGTATCAGCGGAGCAGCGGGTCATCTCGTTCCCTTCGACCGGTCGCCGGCGGTCGGAGACGGGGCGGCCTCCGGGCGTGCAGAGCTTGCACATCACCCGGGTTCCCCTGCTTCCTCCACCAGCGCCGCAAGCTGTTCATCCGTGGGAAAGTCATCGAACGACTCGTTCGGCGTGAGGTCGTCCCCGCTGTCCGCGTCCGTCACGTCATAGCTGAGACCAGCCGCATCGCGCCAAGTGAGCCGCATGATCTCCAGACGCCGCCCGCCGATCTCGCGGGTGGCGACCCTCTCTGCAGAGGTGACCTTGTCTCCCATGATTTCCTCCATGCCGTCGGCAAGTTTCAGCACGCTGCGCCGGGGCGGCCTGCTCAGAGAGCGGAAATCGTCCCGGCGTCCGCCGGTGCGCCGGGCCCGGGGTGTGCGTGGATCACCTCGCGGATCTTCCTCACCGAGGGAGCGTCGTGCCACTGCGGGCGGTGAGGCGTCTGCGCGACGCCGGTGCCCGCCCGGCGGGCCGAGCCTGGCACGCAGTTCCAGGTCAGCCGGTAACACCACTTGGTGCCGCGGGCCGGCTCGTCTTCGGGTGTGAGGTCGCGTCCGACCAGCACGGCCAGCGCCATCTCCTCGCCCCCGGCGCGCGGGTTCCATGCCAACGAGGAACGCCATCCGTGGGCCTCGGCGTGCGCCACCAAGTCCGCGACGGTCTTCGGGACCTCCCAGCCCTCCGGCGTGAGAGCGGCCAGCTTGCGCTCAGCGACCGCCAGCTCGTTCTGCGTACGCTGGGCGATCGTCTTCCACTGGTCACGCTCCTGGTGCGCGACGGCTGCGTTCCACTCCGCGGTCCGCAGCCGGCGGAGGATTTCCACGGGTGACAGGTCGCGGTACTTCGCGAACACGCGCTTCTCATCGGCGTTCAGCGGCCTGTCGCGGAACTCCACGCGCTCCACGGAACCGTCGGGCCCGATGACCCTCTTCACCCCGGAGATCGGGTACTGCTCGGCGATGGCACGCCCTCCTTCTTCGTCTGCTCGATAGCCGCCCGGGCCCCGGCGCGGTGGCCGAGGTGGGGAGCGGCGGGGGTATCCGGGGCGGCGCCGCCGCCCCGGGGGCGGTCAGATTCGTGGGGCGTGCGCGGCCAGCGCGGCGGGCAGATGGCCGGTCCAGTTCCGGGTGTAGAGACCCTCCAGACCTGCGGGCGCGATCAGTCCCCAGGTGAAGGTGCCGGAGTCGGCGTAGAACTGCCCGCGGCGCCGGTGCGGGGGCATGTAGGGGCGCAGGATGCCGACGCCGTAGACCTCCAGCGTGCCCTCGTAGAACCCGTCGCTCTGCTCGTCGGTGGTGTCCGGCCCGTACCGGAAGAACTCGTCGTCGACGACGACGGCGAGGACGGGGCCGAGGTCGTCCTCGACGGGCCCGAACATGCTGTGCCACCAGGCAAGATCGGCCATCGCCTCGGCCCGGCTGGGGCGGGTGTTGCGGTAGCGGACGCCGTCGCGGTGGTCGGTGAACTCGTCGGTGTCGTGCAGCCACGCCTCGACCCGGCGCTGCGCGTACATGCCGACGCCGCTGTGGCGGCGGCGCAGGAACCCGAAAGGCTCGCCGTCAACGGTCACCGGGCACCGCTCGGTGCACACCTCGCAGGTGACGCCGACGTGGCGCAGGAACCGCTGCAGGCGCGGGAACCGCGCGAACCGCGTCGCGCAGTTGCAGCAGGTGTAGACCTCCCAGCGGGAGGGGGCGGCGACCGTGTCGTGGCGGCACCGCGGGCACTGGTACGCCTTGGCGCTGTACCAGTCGATGACCGGACTCATCGGACGCATCGCGCTTCTCCTATCCTACAGGACGGCCTCTCCGCCCTCGCATTAACTAATTTACTTGCCTGTGCGCCTTTGTCAATTTTTACGTGTCCTTCGGACTCACGCCCGTGCCCAGGCGCCTACGGATTCGCACGGTAGTTGTCGTGTTCGCAGAGCAGTTGTCGTGCAGCGACTGCTACGGGTAGATGCGCGGGTCAGGGGTGGCCATCACCGGCGGTGGGCGCGCCGGCCGCCAAGTAGCCTGCGAATCCTCCGCCAGAAGCTGTGCAACGCGAGGAGCGAGCCCGCAGCTCAGAACAACCCCACACGACAACTGCCGCGCTCACTCACAGCGCCGCACCCGCCGCCGGCCAAACCGCCAGCCGGGGAGCGGGCGCCGGGCACGGGCGACCCGGGTCAGCGGGTGAGGAGGTGAATATGGGTGTGCAGCGTGCTGCCGGTGGCGTAGCGGGCGTAGGCGCGACCGCTGAACCGGTGGTAGGTGACCTTGGCGCTCGCGCGGCGGGTCAGGACGCCTTCCAGCGTGGCGCGCAGGTCGGACGGGCGGAGGCGGACGGGGTGCGCGGCGTCGTGGAAGGTGCCGCAGTCGTCGCCGAGGAAGGACTGCGTGCGGCCCAGGCGGGCGGTGTAGAGGAGCGCTCCGGACGCCGGGACCAGGGACAGTTCGCGGACCTGCTGCGCGGAGGTGCACGCCGTCCCCGGCAAAGGCGCGGTCACCGGCGGCAGGAAGGGAACGAGCAGCCAGCCCTCCTCTTCCCGGGCCAGGAGTGCGCGCGCCTCGTCGTCGGTCCGCGGCCCGGCCTGCCCGGCCGCGGGGAACTCCTCCCACACGCCCGGGGTGCGCAGGCCCCGCCGCCAGGTGGCGCCGTGCGGGGCGCGAAGGCTGTCGCCGTCCGTGAAGCGCAGCGGGGCTGCGGCAGGGGCGCGGCCCATCAGTGGGCGGGGGCCGGGGTGACGAGCTCGACGTGGGCGAACACCACAGTGCCCTCGGCGTAGTGGTCGAACCCGCGCTCGCCGGTGTGGAGGGTGAACCGGTAGGTGCCCGGGGTGACGTCGACGACGGTGTACTTGCCGAGCTGCTCCACGTCTCCGCCCTTGGCCTTCCAGTCCTCCACGTCGGCGATCGAGTATGCCCACAGCGCGGTGTCGATCCGCGCCAGCTGCGTCTCCTCCGGCAGGGAGGGGACGTCGGTCTCGTCGATGACCGGGGCGGCGATGAGGTAGGAGTCCGGCTCGTCCGTGCGGTACAGGCCGGGGCAGGTGTTGAACACCGGGCCGAAGGCGCAGCCGAGCGCCGCCATCGCCTCTACGACCTGCGCCATCCCGAGAGCGGTGTTGTAGCTGGCGCCCGCGTCGAAGTCGACGTCGTAGACGGCGCGCAGGTCGTCGGTGACGATCATCTGCCCGGACGGCACCTCCAGGGTGACCTGCGTGGTGATGCCGCCCGGGAAGGGGCACGGGTTCTGCACGTGCACGGCCCCCTCACCCACGGCGTAGACCGGCGCCTGGTCGCAGTCGGCGCAGCGGGAGTGAGCACCGGTCACCATCACTTCACCGAAGGAAGACTCGAACGCCGTCACCTCCTCCACGCGCTTGGGGAGCAGCGCGTGCCCGTTGGACACCAGAGGCAGCTTCTCGACCGTCACCAGGACTCCTCACACTGACGGGTACGGGGCGGGGCACAAATCCCCATGCACTAATTTACCTAACTAAGTGGCTTCCGTCAATATCTGCGAGATAATCCGTCCGCACACCGGTCCGTCCACCGGCCCCGGGACCCGCAGAGCACCACGACCCGATCCGG
>NZ_LJGW01000031.1 GCF_001751255.1 Streptomyces nanshensis
GGCGGCGCGGGCGCGGCACCCGGACGGGAGCGCGCCGCGGACCGGATCGTCGCCGTCGCGCCCGTGGCGGACCTGGAGCGGGCGTACCGGCTGCGGCTCAGCGACGGCGCGGCGGGGGGANNNGGCGGGCGAATTCCTGGGCGCGGGCGGAGAGTCGGGGGAGCAGACCGAGGCCCTGATCCACGCCCGGCTGCCCGAGGCGGACCCGATGCGGCTGCCGCCGAAGGTGCCCGTGGAACTGCTGCACGGCACCGCCGACGAGGTCGTACCGCTGGAGATGTCCCGCCGGTACGCGGGCGACTGGGGCGCCCGGCTGAACCTGCTGACGGGCACCGGGCACTACGCGGCGTTCACACCGGGGACGCCCGCGTTCGGCGTGCTCGTCGACGCGCTGAACTGAGCGGACGTACGGACCGGGCGGGCGCGGCCGAGCTGGCCCGTGTGCTCAACGGGCCCGCGCCGACGGCCCGTTGGGCCCCGTACGCGTTCGGCCCGTTCGCGTCCGTCCGCCCGTTACGTCGATACGCCCCGGTCAGGACATCCGGAAGTCGGCGAAGTCGAAGCCCGGCGAGACGATGCAGCTCACCAGCGTCTCCCCGGCCCGGTCCACGGGCCGTGCCCGCTGCCAGACCCCGGGCGGCACGACCGCCTGCGGAAGCTGTCCGGCCGCGACGTCCGCGCCGAGCGTCAGCGTCTCCGGCTCTTCGCCGAACGTCTCCCCGTCGCCGCCCAGTTGCAGGGTGAGCGGCGAGCCGGAGTGCCACAGCCAGATCTCGGCGGAGCGTACGACGTGCCAGCGCGACTCGTCGCCCGGCCCGAGCAGGAAGTAGATCGCGGTCGCGCTCGCCCGCTCGCCGTCGTAACCGTCGGGACGCAGCGACACCCCGCTGCGCCAGGTCTCCCGGAACCAGCCGCCCTCCGGATGCGGCTCCAGACCCAGTTCGCCGACGAGGGGGGAGAGCGGTGTCATCGGGCGTAACTCCTTCATGTCTGCGGTCGGTTGACGGTCGCGCGACCGTACGGGCCCGCCGGGGTCTTTCGCCAGGCCAGGGACGGCGGACGTCGCATGATCCTGACACCTGACGGTGCCGCATGCTGCCATGATCAAGCGTTGACCCGGCAGGTCGCCGTCGTGAATGCTGATGCCCGCTGGAGGGACCTGTTAAGGGGGACCCACTGTCTACCCGGCTCAGTCCGACAGGGCCGGTCCGGGGCGGTTCCTCCAGGTGATCGAGTTCGAGGGCTTCCCGCCCGAACTCCGCGTGACGACGCGGGGGTTCGAAGGACGCCAGACATCATTCCGCCGGGACGACCGACCCGGCTCGTGGTGCCGGGGCGGTCTCCGTTCACGGGAGTCCGCGGCGGATGTACTTCTTGGAGGAGTTCACATGCTGGAGCAGAAGATCAACGAGCGGTTCGACGGCGAGCTCGTGGAGAGCGACAACGGCCACGTCGTGGCCGAGGGTTCGCCCGTCCTGGCCACGCCGGCGTTCGCCGCCGCCGTCGCCACCGCGGCCGTGGGCGGCTACGTCGCCGGCCGTAACGCCGGCTGAACGAGCCGCACGAGCTGAACCCTGCGGGGCCGGCGCATCCCGGGAT
>NZ_LJGW01000037.1 GCF_001751255.1 Streptomyces nanshensis
TCCCGGCCCCGTACCCGGTCCTTGCGCGGTGCCGAATCTCACACCCGTACGTCCGGGCCGTCGCGGCAGACACCGTATGCACCGTCTCGTACGCGGAAGGCGACGCGTCACCGCGGCCGGCCTCGCCGTGGCCGCGGCGGCGTGCGCCTCGCAGCTCCCCCGCGGTGAGCGCTCCGAATCCGCGACCCCGCAGACGGCACGGGCCTCCCCGGCGGGCCCGACTGCCGCCGTTCCGGGGGCACATGAGCGTCCACCCGTCGGCCGGGAGCCTCCCCCGGCGGTCCGCGCCCCCGTACGGATCGCGGACGCCGCTGCGGTACGGCTGCTCAGGCGCGGCGACCGGGTCGATGTGATCGCCGGCTCCGGCGGTACGGAGGCGGCCCGGGTCGTCGCGCGCAGGGTGCTGGTGGATCGCGTGCCCGGGCCGGGAGAGACTGACCCGGTCGGCGCGACGGAGGACGGGGCGCTGGTCGTGCTCAGGGTGCCGCGCGCGACGGCCACCGCGCTCGCGGGTGCGGGGGCCGACGGCCGGCTGGCGGTGACGCTGTGCTGAGCCAGGTCGCCGTTCTCCCCGCGTACCGACGTACGTACCGCACGGAAGCAGACAAGGGGCAGGTCGAAGAGCGTGACAACTGCGGAGAGCGAGAAGAAGGGCCTGCTGACGGGATTCAAGGAATTCCTGATGCGCGGCAACGTGGTCGAACTGGCCGTCGCCGTCGTCGTCGGCACCGCCTTCAGCAAGATCGTGGATTCCGTCGTGAAGGGCCTCATCAACCCGCTGGTGGGCGCCATAGGGACGAAGGACCTGGAGGAGTACCGGTCCTGTCTGAAGGCTCCCTGTCAGATCGACGAGTCGACGGGCGAAGTGATCAAGGGCGTCCCGATCAACTGGGGCCCGGTGCTCAGCGCTTCACTGACCTTCCTGATCACGGCCGCCGTCGTCTACTTCCTGATGATCCTGCCGATGACCCGCTACAAGGAGCGGCTGGCCGCCCGCAAGGGGACACCGGAGACACCGCCGGAGGTCAGCGAGATCGACCTGCTGACGGAGATCCGCGACCTGCTCGCGACGCAGCGCGACGGCTCGGCGGGCCCCTCCGCTTCGGGCGCTCTCGCGGGTGCGCAGGGCTCGTTGGGCCGGCAACGCGACGGAAGCGGCGGACAGCCCGGGGTGAGCACGGACAAGCAGTAGCCGGGCCTCACAGGTGGTGCGGCGGCTTCTCCTCCAGGAAGCGGGCCAGATCCGCGGCGGAGTCCCCGGAGCCTCCGACCGTACGGCTCGCGCCGCCGCCCGCCCCGCTCTCGCCCCAGCCGGTGTCGGAGTCGTCCGCTGAGCGAAGGCTGAGCGGATCGTCGAACTGGAGCCTGGCGGCCGGGTCCTCGGGCCGCTGCGAACCGGTGGTCATACAGGAAGCGTACGGCGTCCCCGTACGCCTGGTATCCATGCCGCATGACTACTCAGGACGCCCTGACGGACGTGCCCGGCCTGCGCGTCGGCCATGCGCAGCGCACAGGAGACCAGCGGGAGGGATGGCTGACGGGCACGACGGTGGTGCTCGCCCCGGAGGACGGCGCCGTCGCCGGCGTCGACTCCCGTGGCGGCGCCCCGGGCACCCGCGAGACGGACGCGCTCGACCCGAGGAACGTCGTGGAGCGCATCCACGCGGTGGTGCTCACGGGCGGCAGCGCCTTCGGGCTCGACTCGGCGGGCGGCGTGGTGAGTTGGCTGGAGGAGCAGGGCCGCGGCGTCCCGGTGGGACCGGACCCGGCACAGGTCGTGCCCGTCGTCCCGGCGGCCGTGCTCTTCGATCTGGGCCGCGGCGGAGCCTGGCGTGCCCGTCCCGACGCTGGGCTGGGCCGGGAGGCGGTGGAAGCGGCAGCGGCTACGGAACCGGGCGCTCCCGTAGCGCAGGGCAACTTCGGTGCGGGCACGGGCGCGGTGGTCGGCGGCCTCAAAGGCGGTACGGGGACGGCCAGTACGGTGCTGCCCTCGGGGATCACCGTCGGCGCGGTCACGGCCGTCAACGCGGCGGGCTCCGCGTTCGACCCGGCCACGGGCGTCCTCTACGGACGGCTCTGGGACGGGCTCCCCCCGGTGCCCGACGAGAGCACGCACACGGCAGCGCTTCGCCGCCTCACAGAGGCCCGGGAGGAGACGGGCAGACGGGCGGCGGGGGTACTGAGTCCACCGCTCAACACGACGCTGGCGGTGGTCGCGACGGACGCCGTGCTCACCCGCGCCCAGGCCCAGAAGATGGCGGGCACCGCGCACGACGGGCTGGCGCGTGCCGTACGTCCCGTGCATCTGATGCACGACGGCGACACGGTCTTCAGCCTCTCGACGGGCGAACGCCCCCTGGCGGACGGGGAGTTGAACGACGTCCTGGCCGCCGCCGCGGACGTACTCACCCGTGCCGTGGTCAAGGCCGTGCTCGCCGCGGAGGGCGTGGACGGACCCGGCGGGGTCTTCCCGTCCTACCGCGACCTGTACGGGTGACCGGGCGGCAGGGCCGGGGAAGCGCGGCGTAGCCGAGCGCGAGCCGGCGGGCGGGCCGGGCGCCCGGCGGAGAGCCAAGGGAGCGAGGGGGTGGGGAGGGGGCGGGGGGTGGGGCCCCAAGAGGACGCAACTCAACTCCCCTGCAAAACCCCAGACTTCGCTGCCCCGGACCCCCGCTCCCCCATCCCAACCCAACTNCAACCCAACTCGAACTCCACCCCCGTAACGGTCAACCCCCGACCCCGTAACCGTCGGGCCCGCTCTCCTCGACGGTTACGGGAGACTCAACCGGAAGACCGGGAGTAGGCAACTCCCGGAACTCGTCCCGGCGCTCCGAACGGAGAGAGTCCCGGCGCTCGGGGGAGGGCACCGGGACTCGTCTTGGGGCGGCCTCGGGTTCCCGTGCCGCTTTCTGTTGTGTCTGCCGCGTTCTTTTATGTCCGCCAGCTCTTATGTCCGCCGGTTTCTCCGCCAGCCGCTTGGTCCGAAGGAACAGGCCCCCCACCAACTACCGGATCAGGCCGCCGCGTCGAAGCCGGTGTCCGTTGCGAGCCGCTTCAGTTCCAGCAGGGCGTGCTTCTCGATCTGCCGGATGCGTTCCCGCGTCAGGCCGTGCTGCTTGCCGACCTCCGTGAGGGTGCGCTCGCGCCCGTCGACCATGCCGTAACGCGCCTTGATGATGGACGCCGTACGGGAGTCGAGGCGGCCGATCAGCCCGTCCAGCTCCTCACGGCGCAGCAGCGTCAGCACCGACTGTTCCGGCGAGGCGGCGGAGGTGTCCTCCAGGAGGTCGCCGAACTGCGTCTCGCCCTCGTCGTCCACGGACATGTTCAGGCTGACGGGGTCGCGTGCCCAGTCCAGTACGTCGATGACGCGCTCGGGCGTCGAGCTCAGCTCGGCGGCGACCTCTTCGGGCTCCGGCTCGCGGCCGTGCTCCCTGTTGAACTCGCGCTGCACGCGCCGGATCCGTCCCAGCTCCTCCACCAGGTGGACGGGCAGCCGGATCGTGCGGGACTGGTCGGCGATGGAGCGGGTGATGGCCTGACGGATCCACCACGTCGCGTACGTGGAGAACTTGAAGCCCTTGCGGTAGTCGAACTTCTCGACGGCGCGCACCAGTCCGGCGTTGCCCTCCTGGATCAGGTCCAGCAGGGGCAGTCCGCTGCGCGGGTACCGCCGGGCCACCGCCACCACAAGCCGCAGGTTGGAGCGGATGAAGACGTCCTTGGCCCGCTCGCCCTCGGCGACGATCGCCTCCAGCTCCTCACGCGTCGCGGTCGCACTGGCGGAGTCGCCGCTCAGCGGCTCCTCCTCCTTGTCGAGTATTCGCCGGGCGTAGACGCCGGCCTCGATGGCGAGCGACAGCTCGACTTCCTTTGCCGCGTCGAGCAGCGGAGTACGGGCGATCTCGTCGAGATACATGCCGACCAGGTCGCGGTCCGCGACTTCGCTGCCTGCGGCGCGAACGCTGCTTGCCGTGTCAGTGGCACCGGTGGAGGCGGCCTGACGACGGGCGACGGCACGGGTTGCCATGCGTGCTCCCTTGCGAGTGGGCTCGGTCAATCTGGTGGCTGGCTCGGTTCGTCGATCTGGGGGCTACATCGGTTCGGACTCGGACACCCCCCGGGTGCCCCCATCCGTACGAAACAACGAGCGGAAACCGGACTTAATTCCCAACCGCCGCGTCAATTTCCCGATCATGCAGTACCCTGTCGGGCCGCATCGGCTGGCCGGGGTCGGGAGATGCTCCGGAGGTGCTGGTCGGAGCGGGTGCCGGGGGAACATCCCGAGGGATCCGCGCGGCGCCGGGGGCGGTGCCACGAGCCGTACGCCGTCGTCGGCTCCGTGCGTCGCGCCCGCTGAACAGCGGCGCGACTGACCGCTCTCCCCTGTGAAGACGACTGGGAGGGCCCGTTGGTTGCGCGAGCGCGGCGAATCGTACGGAACGGGCGGTCGGGGCGGGTTCGTACGGAGTCGGACGCGTACGGCGGGAATCGGACCGGGCGGCGAATCAAGCGGAAGGGACGCGACCGCATCCGGCCAATCTCATGAGCGGACGCGCATGGACCGCCCCCCTGGACGGACCCGCCGCCCGGCCTCATGGACGAATCCCTCGCCCCCTCGCCCCCTCGCGCCCCCGCGGGCCATGTGCGACGGGTCACCGTGCCCGTTCGCCCTGAATGACCCCTGCGTCCAAGGGTAGTTGGGGCTTCAACGACCTCTCTCCGCAGAGGTCACGTGTGACCCGCGGACGCCCGTGGCACCGCGGAACACAGCAATCGCACCACCGCACCACCCGTGGACAGGAGCCCCATGAGCACCCCGACCACACCCGAGCACGGCACGGACCGGCTCAAGGTCGCCGTCGTCTACTACTCCTCGACCGGCACCATCGCCGCCCTCGCCCGGGAGATCAGCGAGACCGCCGAGAAGGCGGGCGCGGAGGTCCGGCTGCGTAAGGCGCCCGAGCTGGCGCCGCAGTCCGCGATCGACTCCAACCCGGCGTGGGCCGACAACCAGCGGGCCACCGCCGGCATTCCCGAGGCGTCCCCGGACGACGTCGCGTGGGCGGACGCCGTGATCTTCGGTACGCCGACCCGCTTCGGCAACGTCTCCTCGCAGCTCAAGCAGGTGCTCGACCAGCTCGGCGGCCTGTGGGCGGAGGGCAGGCTCGCGGACAAGGTCTACAGCGGATTCACCGCGTCCGCCTCTCCGCACGGCGGGCAGGAGTCGACGCTGCTCGCCCTCTACAACACCGTCCACCACTTCGGCGGCCTCATCGCCTCGCCGGGATACACCGACCCGTCGAAGTTCACGGACGGCAATCCGTACGGCACCTCGCACACGGACGCCCAGGGCGCCAACCCCGTGGACGAGACGGCCCGTACGGCGGCGCGTGTGCAGGCCGACCGCGTCGTACGGATCGCCCGCGGCGTCAAGGCCGGGCTCGCGGCCTGACCGCAGACTCCCCGCGAACTCCCGCGGATCCCGACAGATTCCTGCGGATCCCCCGCCCCCGGGGCCTCGGTCCCGGGGGCCTCGGCACCCCGACGCGGAGCCCGCCCGCCGCCAGTGGACCAGACCCTTGAACATCAGCGCGGCGTCTGGTCCTCCCCCGGCCCCGCTGCAACGATGTGCGCTCCCGTACGCCCGCTCGACGTGGCCCTGTGTGAGGAGCACCCCAAATGCAGCAGACGCCGCCACCGCACTCCACCACCCGCAGACGGATCCTCGCCGGAGCGGGAGCCGCCGGTCTCGCCGCGGCCCTCGCCCCCTCGGGCACGGCGCTCGCGGCGGACGCCGCCGACGGCCGGTCCGACCACCGGCGCGCGGCCCGCGCCCTGCTCGGCCGGATGTCGCTGAAGGAGAAGATCGGGCAGCTCTTCGTCGTCGAGGTGTACGGGAAGTCGGCGGACGCCGAGCACGCGAAGAACAAGGAGCTGTACGGCGTCGCGACGCCGGCGGAGGTCGTCGCCAAGTACCGTCCCGGCGGCGTCATCTACTTCGACGCCCGCCGCGGTCCGGACAATCTCAAGGATGCCCGCCAGGTCGCCGGGCTCTCCAACGGTCTTCAGCGTGCCGCCCTGCGCAGCGGCGCCCGCATTCCCCTCCTGGTCTCCATCGACCAGGAGGGCGGCAGCGTCGTCTACCGGATGCTTGAGCCCGCCACCCAGCTTCCGGGCAACATGGCGCTGGCGGCGTCCCGTTCGGGCGACGACGTGCGGCGTGCGTCGCAGATCATCGGCTCCGAGCTGGCCGCGATGGGCATCAACCAGAACTACGCGCCGGTCGCCGACGTCAACATCAACCCGGACAACCCGATCATCGGCGTCCGTTCCTTCGGCTCCGACCCGGGCCTGTGCGCGGAGCTGGTCGCCGAGTCCGTACGCGGCTACCACCGCGGTCATGTGGCCAGCGCCGCCAAGCACTTCCCCGGTCACGGCGACACCGACGTCGACAGCCACACGGGGCTGCCCGTCATCAAGCACACGCGCAAGCAGCTCGACACGATCGATCTGCCGCCCTTCCGTGCCGCGGTCGCGCGCGGCGTCGACACGATCATGACGGCCCACATCGTCGTTCCGTCGCTGGACTCCAGCGGCGTCCCCGCCACGATGTCGAAGCCCATCGTGACGGGGCTGCTCCGCGAGGAGCTGGGCTTCCGCGGCCTCATCGTCACCGACGCCCTCGACATGGGCGGCGCCACCGAGGACTTCCCGCCGCACGTCGCTCCCGTACGGGCGCTGAAGGCCGGCTGCGACCAGCTCGTACTGGCGCCGAAGGCGGACACGGCGCACGCCGCCGTGCTCAAGGCCGTCGAGAGCGGCGAGGTGACGCGGGAGCGGCTGGACGCCTCCGTGCTGCGCATCCTCGAACACAAGCTGCGCAACGGGCTGTTCCCACGTCCGTACGTCGACGAGGACCGCGCCGAGCGCGTCGTCGGCAGCCGCCGCCACACCGCGGAGGCGGCCCGGATCACCGACCGTACGGTCACGCTGCTGCGCAACGAGAGCAGCACCCTGCCCCTGTCCTCGGATCCGCGGGACGTGCTCGTCACCGGCTGGGACACCGAGCAGGTCGCCACGCTCGCCGCGGCCGTCGGCAAGCGGCCCGGGCAGTCGGCCACGCCGCTGGCGACGGGCGCGGCGCCCGACGCGACGAAGATCGAGGAGGCCGTCGCGGCGGCCGGCGACCACGAGGTGACGGTCGTGCTGACGAACGGCGCCGCCGCGACGAAGGACAAGGGCGCCGCGCAGGGCGACCTGGTCACGGCGCTGGTGAAGGCCGGGAAGCCGGTGGTGGCGGTCGCGGTGCGCAATCCGTACGACATCGCCCGCTTCCCCGGGGTGCCGGCCTGTCTGGTGACGTTCTCGTACGGGAAGCCGTCGCTGGCGTCCGTCGTACGCGCCCTGTACGGGGACATCGACCCCGGTGGAAAGCTGCCGGTCGCGGTGCCCGCGCTCGACGAAGACGAGGGCACGCTCTACGAGTTCGGGCACGGGCTGCACTACTGACGGGACGGCCGGGCGCACGGAGGCCCCGGCGACGAGCACACGGACGAGCACACCGAGGGGCGGGGCCGCGGGGTCCCGCCCCTCTCTGCTGTGCGGGTCACTGCTGTGCGGGTCACTGCTGTGCGGGCGCGGGCTGCGGGTTTCGGGGCGAAGGACTTTCGTCCCGCCATCGGGACCGTACGGACCCTCGGCGCGGTGTCGCCGCAGCAGGAGGGTGGCAGGTGAGGGCGCGCAAGCGACCCGCACGCGACCCGGTCCCGGGGAGGGAGTTCGATGGTGTCCACCTCATTCGCCCGCGAGGAGGTGGTCCAGGGGCTGGTCCGCGACGCCTCGCTGGCGCCGTCGCTGCACAACGCACAGCCCTGGCGCTTCCTGTACAGCAGGGGCGGCGACTGCATCACGCTGCGCGCCGACCCCGGACGTACGGTCCCGCGGTCCGATCCGGAGCTGCGCTCGCTCCATCTGGGCTGCGGCGCGGCCCTGTTCAACCTGCGGGTGGCGGCGCAGAACGCCGGGTTCCGTCCCGTCGTGACGCTGCTGCCCGACCCGGACGACTGGCAGACGCTGGCCTCGGTCTCCTTGCGCGAGACGGCACAGACGCTCGACGCGGGACTGTGGCGGCTGTACGGGGCGATCGCGGAGCGCCGTACGGGCGACTTCCCGTTCGCCGAGCGCCCGATCCCCGTCGATCTTGCGGACCTGCTGATCGGCGAGGCACGCGCGGAGGGCGCACGCATGGCGTTCCTCTCCGGCTGGCACCTCTCCCTCGTCCTCGACGTGATCGAGGAGGCCGAGCTGGACGAGACGGGCGGCGGCCCGGACGGAGGCGAGACGGACGCGGCGCGCTGGGCGCGTACGGGCGTGCAGCTCTCGGACGCGGTCCCGGAGGAGACGGCCGCATACGAGACGACCGCATACGAGACGACAGCGCACGAGACGCCCGCGCACAGCGGGACGCACAGCAACGGCGCCGAGGCCGACGCCCACCGCCGCGGCCATACCGACGGCGCCGGCACCGTCGACGGCAGCCGCCGCAGCAACGGCGGCGGCAACGGGAACGGTGCGCCGGTGCGTGACTTCACCCGCGGCCGGAGCCAGCCGACCATCGGTGCCACGACGCCCGACGAGGGGCATCTTCCGCATCTGGGGCTGCTGTGCACCGAGCACGACCACCCCGTCGACTGGCTCATCGCCGGACAGGCCATGGAGCGGATGGTGCTGACGGCGACCCGTGAGGGCCTGGCGACGTCGTTCGCGTCGAAGGCGCTGGAGCGTCCCGAGCTGCGCTGGCTGCTGCGCGACCCGGTGTGGGGAGCGGGACCGGTGCAGATGGTGATCCGTATGGGATACGGGCGGCTGGGGCCGCCGACCGCACGCCGCCCGGTGGGCGAGGTGCTCGAGGTCATCCCCTGACGGCTGTCCCCTGATGGACGCCCCCTGACGGTCGTCCCCTGACGGACGGCGGGCCGCGCCACGGGCGGGGCGTGCTACTCGCGGCGGGTCCAGTACGGGCCGACGAAGGCCCACTCGCTCTCCCACTGCTTCTCCCGCCGGGCGTCCAGGCGCCGCCGTACCACCCAGCAGGCGCTTCCCACGAAGAAGCAGGTCCCCACGGCGACGGCGCCGCCCGCGGCGCCGCTCTCCAGCGCCACCTCGGACGCGTCGGGCGGCGGCTCGTGCGGCTGTCCGCGCCCGTCGAGCCAGATCGGTACGCGCGTGCCCTGGCCGGTGCCGCTCTCGACGGGTGCGCGGCCCGTGTGGGGGCGGCCGTCCGGGCCCGTCCACTGGACCTCGGTGAGCACGGTCGGCTCGTCGGAGACGGTCACGACGCCGTCGGTCGTGGGGGCGTCCTCGCGCAGCACCGCGGACGCCCGGTGCAGTCCGGGCTGTTCGCGGAGTGCGGAGGTGGCCTCGTCCGCGGCCAGTGCTCCCGTGAGCGGCGCGCCGACCGCCATGATCACAGCGGCCGCGAGCCCCGCCCATGCCTCGGCGTGGTCGGAACGGCGCTTGAGCGGATTCTTCCGCCAGCGCCACAGCCATCTCCTGGTCCTCATGTGCCGGCTCCCCTCGACTCCCCTCGCAGCGACGGAACGGCTACGGGTGCGAGGTGATCCGGGGGACGTGCTCCAAGGGGGGCCGAAAGGTCCACCGCTGGGGGTACGAGTGGTCCCCTCCGCCGCCCGTACGGGACCGTTCGGCCCTGTCCGCGCGGTCCCCGCCGGGGCGAGGATGACGGCGGCAGCCGCTACGAGCGGAAGTGCGAGGGGAAGCAGTGCGACATGAGCGATCTGCGGACCTACTCCGAGCAGAACCCGATCCGTGTCCTGCTCCTCGACGACCACGAGGTGGTGCGGCGCGGCGTCCACGACCTGCTGGAGGCGGAGGCGGACATCGACGTGATCGGCGAGGCGGCCACCGCCGAGCAGGCTCTCGCCCGCGGCCCGGCGCTCCGCCCGCACGTGGCGGTGCTGGACGTACGGCTGCCCGACGGCGACGGCGTGACGGTCTGCCGTGAACTGCGGTCGCGCATGCCGGACTTGGCGTGTCTGATGCTGACGTCCTTCGACGACGACGATGCCCTGCTGGACGCGATCATGGCGGGCGCCTCCGGCTATGTGCTCAAGCAGATCAAGGGCTCGGACCTGGTCTCGGCCGTACGGACGGTCGCGGCGGGACAGTCGATGCTCGATCCGGCGACCACGGCGCGGCTCATGGGGAGCCTGCGCGGCCCGGACGCCCGCGGCGAGGAGCATCCGGACGACGCCTTCGCGGGGCTGTCGCCGCGGGAGCGGGACATCCTGGAGCTCATCGGGGAGGGGATGACGAACCAGGAGATCGGCAGGCGGCTGTTCCTGTCGGAGAAGACGGTGAAGAACCACATCTCGCGGCTGCTGGCGAAGCTCGGCGTGGAGCGGCGCGTGCAGGCGGCGGTGCTGGCGACGCAGGCGCAGTCGCGTACGCAGGGTCAGGGTCAGGAGCGTGGCCAGGGGCACGGTTCCGCGCAGGGTCCGGACCGGAACCGGACGCGCGGCCCCCGGCACTGAACCGCCGGTACCGGAACCCCGCCGTACGGAGGCCCGCCGCCGGCCGCGACGCCCGTACGGTCAGCGCCCCGCGCCGCCCCCGTCCCCATTGCCGTCCTCATCGCCGCCCCCGTCACCGACCGCACCGTCCGCGCCCTCCAGGGGAACGTGCCACGTCAGACTCGTACCGCCCCCGGGCGGTGTGTCCAGGCGCAGGCCGCCGCCGAGGCGGGCGGCCCGTTCCGCGAGGTTGTGCAGTCCGCTGTGCCGGGCGTCCGCCGGTATCCCGGTGCCGTCGTCGACGACGGTGAGCGTGAAGACGCCGTCCGCCGTCCTCGCCGTGACCTCCACGCCGTGCGCGTGCGCGTGGCGGGCGGCGTTCGACAGGGCCTCCCGCAGTACGGCGACCGCCTCGTCCGCGATCGGCCCGGGCACGTCCGTGTCCAGCGGGCCGTCCATGCTCAGCACCGGTGTGAAGCCCAGCGCGGAGGTGACGTCCCGTACGGCCTCGGTGACGCGGGTGCGCAGGCCCGCGCCGTCGGTGTCCTCGTCGTGCGTGCGCAGGCCGAAGATCGTGGAGCGGATGATCCTGATGGTGGCGTCGAGGTCGTCGACGGCCCGCAGCAGCCGCTCGCCCGCCTTGGGATGTTCCACGAACGGCACGGCGCTCTGCAGGGTCATGCCCGTGGCGAACAGCCGCTGGATCGCCAGGTCGTGCAGATCGCGGGCGATGCGGTCGCGCTCTTCGAGCAGCGTGATCTGCTCGGCCTCGCGCCGCCGTTCGGCCAGTTCCATCGCGACGGCCGCCTGGCCGGCGAACGCGCTCAGCGGCGCCGTCTGCGGCTCGTCGAACGGCGGCCGCGGTGTGCGGCGGGCGAGCAGCAGCACTCCGCGGGGTACGCCGTTCCCGGTCATCGGTACGGCGACGGCGGGCCCGAGGCCCTCCCAGCGCGACGGGCCGGAGGTGACGCGCGGATCGTTCTCCACGTCCGCGCTGACGGTGACCTCGCCCGACGCCATGGCGGCCCCGGCGAAGGAGCCGTCGCGGGGCAGCCGCAGACCGCGGTGGTACTCGGCGTCGGCGCCGGTCGCGACGGCCACCCGCAGGACGTCGCCGTCCTCCTCGGGCAGCGCGAGGACGCCGAGGTCGGCGGCGAGGATGGTGCGCGCCCGCTCGACGATCAGACCCAGGACGTGCTGCTCGGCACCGCCGGAGAGCAGCGCCCGTGTGACCTCGGCGTTCGCCTCCATCCAGCGCTGCCGGTAGCGGGCGTCCTCGTACAGCCGGGCGTTCTCGATGGCCATGCCCGCGGCGGCGGCCAGCGCGGAGAGCACGGTCTCGTCCTCGTGGTCGAGACCGCCGAGGCCGCCGGTCCCGCCGGGGCCGTGGTCGTCGCGCGGGTCCGGGGCGTCATGCGAGGCGGGGGGGTCACGCCGGTCCCGGCCGTCGTGCCGGTCGCGCACTCCGCCCGTGGCGGGGCCGCGCCGGGACCTGCGGCCCGGGTCCTCGCCGTCCACATGAGGCACAGTGCCGCTCATCGGCCCTCCGCGGAGTCCAGGGACGATATGTCCGTTTCCCTGGTCCAAACGGTAGCTCCGCGAGGTCCGTACGGCATGGTCCGTACGGTCCCGCCCGCGCCCGGTGCGGGCCGCCGGTCAGCCGGACGCCCGGCCGGACGGCAGTACGTCGCGGATGTCCGGCGGGAGGACGTCCTCCAGCTTCCGCATCAGCTCGGGCGCCACCGCCGCGTCCAGTACCTCCAGGACCGCGCCCGCCCGGCGCAGCGCCTCCTCCTCGGAGGTCTCCGCGCGCCAGGCGACCCGGCCCGCGAAGACGGGCAGATCGAACCGCTCGCCGTGCACCCGCTGCTCCGCGCGCTCGTGCGGCGAGGTCTCGTGTACGGCGACGACGCGGCGCAGCGGTTCGGCCGCCTCCCTGGGGAGTTGGGCCGCCAGGTGGTCGGCGACGCCGTCGGGCACCCGCTCGGCGACGGTCTCCAGGGTCGCGCGCACCGTCTGCTCGGCCGCCTGCCTGCTCCCCAGACCGGCACGTGCCTGCACCTGCCCGGTGAAGTCCTCGTAGCGCATCGCTCCTGCCATCCCCTCCGTGCGGGTCGGCTGCCGTACGTACGGCTCACGGGGCCGCGCCGCCGCGGCCGCCACCGTGGCGGGTGACCGCGGGCCCGGTGTCCGACACCCCGGGCCCGGCGTCCGGTGCGCGGGGTGCGGGC
>NZ_LJGW01000034.1:0-4465 GCF_001751255.1 Streptomyces nanshensis
CCCGACGGAGTCGGCGGACGGGCCACCGCCTGCGGGCCCGGAGAAGCCGAAGGGGCCGAAGGGGTCCGACGGGGAGAAGTGAGGCACGGGCCGCCGGTGCCGCGGGTGCTGTCGGCGGTGCCGGAGGCGTCGGCCGTGTTGGTCGCGTCCGTCGTGTTGCGCGTTGCTGTGTTGGTGTGGACTGCCGCCCTGGGGGCGGCAGTTCGCGTGTATGGGGGCGGGGGCCGGTATACGAGGGGTGTACGGGCGGGGCGGGTCAGCGTGCGTCGGCCGCCTGTATACGAGCGGTGTGCGAGGCGAGGTGGGGCGTTGTGTGCCGCCTGTATACGAGCGGTGTGCTGGGTTGTTGCGGCCCCGGTATACAAGCAGCGCACGAGTTGCGTACGCGCGCGCCTCGCGCCTGGCCGCCACCGCGGGGACAGGGGCAGCACCTCGGCTTCGTGCCTGCGGCGCGTGTCCTGACGCTGTGTGCGGGCGGTATACCGGCGTACGAGCGGCGCTGGATGTGCGCGGACGGTATACAAGTCGCGTACCGGCGCGGGGCGTTGAGGCCGGTATACGAGGGGCGTACCGGCGAGGAGCGCTGGGTGTGTGCGGCTCGTATACAACTGGTGTGCACGCGCTG
This sequence comes from Streptomyces nanshensis, assembly GCF_001751255.1. GTDB lineage: Bacteria > Actinomycetota > Actinomycetes > Streptomycetales > Streptomycetaceae > Streptomyces > Streptomyces nanshensis_A. The sequence goes on from NZ_LJGW01000034.1 coordinate 626, forward strand.
CTCGTTGGGACCGGTATACGAGCGGCGTACCGGCGGCCCGGCTCTCCGCGTGTGCGACCGGTACACGAGCGGCGTACCGGCTGGCCCGACCCTCATGTGTGCGGCCCGTATACAAGCCGCATGCGCACGCGCCCCGCACCCCGGTGCCGCACCCGGAGCGGTCGCCTCCGCCCTCGTCACTCCCCGCGCCCTCGCCCCGCCGCGAACCCGNGCCGCCCCCAACACCCCCCTCAGTACGGCGACTTCCGTTCCTCCATGTACCGCTTCAGCCGTTTGTGGTCTGCCGCGTCCCAGCCCTGTGGTGGGGCCACCGCCGACCACGCCTCCACCGAGCCCGAGCCGTAGCGGTGGCCGTGCGGTGCGTCCACGTCGTAGGAGACCGCCAGGTCGACCGTCGTCTGCCAGAAGGTGACGAACGGGAACCAACCGACCTCGCGGGTGATGTCCGGGCCGAGCGGATCGCTCAGCCAGCGGGGGCGTTCGAGGGCGAGGTCCCAGGACCACCACACGATCGGGTCGGAGGCGTTCTGCAGGTACGCCACCCGCGGTTCGTGCCACGGGCCCGGCGGACGGGCCAGGTCCGGGGCCGGCCACTGGGCGAAGCGGAAGTGCCGGCCCCGTTCGTACCGTGGGCGCCACACGGGGCTGCCCGCGTCGCGGTGCGCCGTGATCTCTTCGCGGATCGGGGAGAAGTTCGGGGAGCCGGCCAGAACCGCGCCGTCCACCTTCGACAGCAGGTCGTCCGGGCCGTCGAAGGCCGCCTCGACGCCGTACGCGCCCAGGCTCTCCCCGAAGACGTACAGCCGGGGGCGGCTGTCCGCGGGCTCCTGGAGCCAGCGTTCCCGAACTGCCGTGACCAGCGCGCGGTTTGCGCGCCCCGCCTGCTCCTTGTCGACGACGAAGGAGAGCCAGCTCGGCAGGTACGAATACTGCATCGCGACGATGGCGGTGTCGCCGCCGTGCAGAAACTCCAGGGGCTCGGCGTCGGCCGAGTTGACCCAGCCCATGCCCGTCGTGCCCGCGACGGCCAGCACCTCGCGGTCGAAGGCGCCGGTGCGTTCCAGTTCCGCGACGGCGAGTTGGGCGCCCGCCGCGTAGGACTCGGCCTCCGTCGTGCCTCCGGCCGCGCCGCCCTCGAAGGCGCGTCTGCCCACGTACACGCGTACCGGTTCCCGGGCGGGACGGTGCGTGACGTGGCTGATCCGGCGGGCGGTGGGCGTCGAGCCGGTGAAGTTGCGTCCCTCGTACCCCAGTTGGGGCCAGGTGATCAGTGAGCCGGGGCTGCCCGAGACGAAGCGCGAACCGGACTGCACGATGCCGTCCTTCGTGCCCCGGTCGGTGCTCTCCGCGATCCGCGCCACCACGTCCACGACGCCGCGGTCGAAGACGACGTCCCGCGTCCCGACGACGACCGCCGTCGCGCTGATCAGCAGTCCCGCGACGACGGCGACGGGACGCGGCACGAAGCGGCACAGATTCCGTATCAGCGTGCGCGTGCCCAGCCGTATCGCACGGGCGAGCAGCAGCAGCGCCGCACACAGCGTCAGCGCCAGCACCGTGATCATCATCGAGTGCCAGGTGAGCGTCTCGGGCAGATCCTGAAGCGCCCTCAACTGCCGCTGCATACGGGCGCTTTCGGAAAGCGCGAGGACGGTGAGGCCGAGCGCCGCCAGGTAGTACGTCTGCCAGGCGCGGGCACGTGCGCGTTCGCCGGGGGTGCGGCGGAGGAGGCGCCGGCAGACCGGTACGAGCGCCAGGCGCGCCAGCCGGCCGAGCGGCGCCCCGATGCCGTAGCCGATCGCGGCGGTGATGCCGCCGATGACGCCCTGGAGCAGCCAGGGGCGCGGCACGAGGGAGGGCGTGAGGGAGAGCCAGAAGAAGACGATCGCGAAGCAGGCGGCGGTCAGGTCCGGCCAGCGCCGTACGACGCGGGCGGGGTCCGTGTGCGGACGGTACGGGTGCCGGGCGGCGGCGAGGGCGCGGGAGGCGGCGGCGCGCAGCGCCCTGCGGAGGACGGGGAGACGCGGGGGCGGCGGTGTCCCGCTGGGGGTCCCGGGGGCGTACGGGCGGGACGGTGCGGGCGCATCCGGCTGCGCGGGCAGGTCCCGTACGGGAGCGACGGGTGCGTGCGATGCGCCGGACGGGCCCAACGGCCGCCGTGCGCCCGGCAGTCGGGCGGGGCGCTCCCGTATGCCGGTGCGGGAGCAGGCGCCCCGGCTCCGGCCCCGGTCCGTGTCCGTACGCGTGTCTGTATCCGTGCCCGTGCCCGTACCGGCGTCCGTGTGCGTGCCCGTGCCCGTTCCCGTACCCGTGTCCGTGGACTCGCCGTGGCCCGTCTCCGCGGACGTCTCCGTGCCCGTCCCGTCGGGCGGGCTCTCCGCCGTTCTGTACGCCATTGTCCGCCCCCACCCCGAAACCGAACGTGGTCCCTTACGGCTGACGCAGTACGTGTGGAGCGGGTTGAGCGGTTGGGCCGGAATCCGTCCGGAATGCCTGTCGTTCGGGGCCGTCGCTCCGGCCGCCGGGGGCCCGGCGGCACCCCGGCAGCACGTTCGGCGGCACGACCCGCGAACAACCGCCCGGAGAGCCGGAGTTGACGGCTCCCGAGTACGTACGCGCAGCTCAGAGCACTCTTCCCGGAATCTATACACGGGATGTATACCCCTGATGTATAGTCCTCGCCATGTCCATCAGCCACACGCTGCTGGGACTCCTGGAGGAGTCCGGCCCCCGCCACGGCTACGACCTGAAGCGGGCCTTCGACGAGCGCTTCGGACACGACCGTCCGCTGCACTACGGGCAGGTCTACTCGACGATGTCCCGCCTGCTGAAAAACGGCCTCGTGGAGGTCGACGGCATCGAGGCGGGCGGCGGCCCCGAACGGAAGCGGTACGCCATCACCGACGCGGGCATCACCGACGTCGCCGACTGGCTCTCCCGCCCCGAGAAGCCGGAGCCGTACTTGCAGAGCACCCTCTACACCAAGGTCGTGCTCGCGCTGCTCACCGGGCGCGACGCCGCCGAGCAACTCGACACCCAGCGCGCCGAGCACCTGCGGCTGATGCGCGAACTCACGCGCCGCAAGCAGGGCGGCGATCTGGCCGACCAACTCATCTGCGACCACGCGCTCTTCCATCTCGAAGCCGACCTGCGGTGGCTCGAGCTGACGGCGGCGCGGCTCGACAAGCTGGCCACGGAGGTACGGCAATGACGTCCACGGCATCGACCGCTTCCGCGGGCTCCTCGGGGGGCTCCTCCGGGGGCGCGGCGGGGGCGACCGCGACGGCGGAGTCCGCCGCCCAAGAGGCCGCTACGGCCTCGGAGTTCCTGCTCCAGGCGAGGGGACTGCACAAGACGTACGGCTCGACGGCAGCCCTCGACGGCGCCGACTTCGCGATCCGCTCCGGCGAGATCGTGGCCGTCATGGGCCCCTCGGGCTCCGGCAAGTCGACGCTGCTGCACTGCCTCGCGGGCATCGTCCAGGCGGACGCCGGCTCGGTCACCTACCGGGGCCAGGAGCTGACGTCTATGAACGACGCCGGGCGCAGCGCCCTGCGCAGGGCCGACTTCGGCTTCGTCTTCCAATTCGGCCAGCTCGTACCGGAGTTGACCTGCCAGGAGAACGCCGCGCTGCCGCTGCGGCTCGCCGGTCTCGGCCGCAAGGAGGCCGAATCGCGTGCCGCGCAGTGGCTGGAGCGGCTGGAGGTGGCGGACGTGGGGCGCAAGCGCCCCGGCGAGGTCTCCGGCGGCCAGGGCCAGCGCGTGGCCGTCGCCCGCGCGCTCGCGGCGGGCCCGCGTGTGCTCTTCGCGGACGAGCCGACGGGCGCTCTGGACTCCCTC
>NZ_LJGW01000034.1:4585-4766 GCF_001751255.1 Streptomyces nanshensis
CGAGGTCGTCGTACGGGACGGCCGCGCGCGCAGCACGGTGGGCGCCCTGTGAGCGCCGCGGACACGCGCGAGGCGCGGCAGACGGACGGTGGCGGCGGCCCGGACGGAACGGACGGTACGGACGTCCCTCCGGGCGGCGGCCATAGCGGCGGCCATGGAGGCGGCGGCCACGGAGGCGGTG
>NZ_LJGW01000038.1 GCF_001751255.1 Streptomyces nanshensis
CGCGCGGGCCCGCCGGGCGCTGCCGCGGGCGGCCGGGGAGGCGCTGCGCCGGGCACCGCAGGCGGCGGTTCTCGCGCTGACCGTTCTGCTGCTGGTCTTCCACGCACGCTCGGACGTGCCGCAGACCGAACGGCTCGTGGGCGGCGCGCTCGCCCTCNCCGGTGCTCGCGGGGTGGCTGCTGGTGGCGGCGACGGCCGTCAGCGTCTTCCATCCCGGCGGTCTGGCGGGACCGTTCCCGTTCGCGGACGTCACGTCGTGGCCGCGGCTGCTGTTCTACGACTCGCAGCAGCGGCCGTGGGCGATGGCGGGGCTGCTGGTCTTCGCGGCCGTGCTGGCGCTGCTCGCGTTGCGGCTGCGGCTGCGCGCCGTGGTGGCGCTGTGGTGCCTGCTCGTCGCCGTCGCGGTGGCGGGCAACGGGCCGCTGAGCGTGGGCGCGTGGGTGATGGCGCTGGTCTCGGCCCCGATGCCGCTGACGGCGCTCGTCGTCACGGGCCTGCGGGAGGCGCGCGCGGAGGCGGCGTCGCACGCCGCGGCCACCGAGGAGGAGCGCGCGCGACGGCTGCTGCTGGAGGAACGTGCCGTCATCGCACGGGAGTTGCACGACGTCGTGGCCCACCACATGTCCGTCGTGGCGATCCAGGCGGAGGCCGCGCCGTACCGGGTGCAGGACCCGCCGCCCGAACTGGCGAAGGCGTTCGCGGACGTACGGGAGAACGCCGTGGTCGCGCTGGCCGAACTGCGCCGGGTGCTGGGCGTCGTACGGGCGGAGCCGCCGTCGCCGTACGGGCCGCCCGGTGCCGGCAAGGGGCCCGACGCGGATCCGGACACGGATCCGGACACGGATGCGGATGCGGACACGGCGGCCGGTGCGCGCGGCGCGCGCGAACTGACCGGCGTACGCGGGGAGTTCGGCGGTGACGTTCGCGCCTCGCGCGGTGTCGAGGCGCCGCAGCCCACCCTCGCCGGTCTGGACGCGCTGCTCGCGGGCGTCCGTGCCGTCGGTCCGTACGCCGCGAAGACCGTCACCGGCGAGGTGCGTCAACTGCCGCGCGGCGTCGAGCTGTCGGCGTACCGCATCGTGCAGGAGGCGCTGAGCAACGCCATGCGGCACGCACCCGGAGCCGAGGTCGGCGTCGAACTCGCCTACGAGCGGGACGGATTGGGCCTGCGCGTCGTCAACGGGCCGTCCCTGCGCCCGCCGTCGCCGTCGCCCGGTGCCGGGCACGGGCTGACCGGCATGCGGGAGCGCGTGGCCATGCTGGGCGGACGGCTGCGTACGGGACCGACCGGGGAGGGCGGATACGAGGTGCGCGGATTCCTGCCGTGCGAGGGGCACTTGGAGCCCGGGACCGTCGCGGCGTCCCCCGCCGCGCCCGTGCCCGGACCGGGCGAGGAGCGCACCGATGGCTGACGAACCCCCGATCCGGGTCCTGATCGCCGACGACCAGGAGATGGTGCGCGAGGGCTTCTCCGTACTGCTCGGCAGCCGCCCGTACATCGAGGTCGTCGGAGAGGCCGTCGACGGCCGCGACGCGGTGGAGAAGGCGGCGGCCCTGCGCCCCGACGTCGCCCTGCTCGACGTACGGATGCCCGTGCTCGACGGCCTGGAGGCCACCCGCGAGATCGTCGCGGCGCTGCCCGACACGAAGGTCGTGATCCTCACGACGTACGACCTGGACGAGTACGTCTACCAGGCGCTGCGGGCCGGGGCGAGCGGCTTCCTCCTCAAGGACGCCCCCGCGCGTCAACTCGCCGACGGCATCCGGGTCGTGGCCACGGGAGGCGCCCTGCTGGCGCCGACCGTGACGCGCCGGCTGATCGCGGAGTTCAGCCGGCGTCCCGCCGAACGGACGGGCCTGCGCGCCCCGTTGCGGGAGCGCGTCGCCGAACTGACCGGACGGGAGACGGAGGTGCTGGCGCTCGTGGCGCAGGGACTGTCGAACGCCGAGATCGGCGAGCACCTCTTCGTCGCCGAGTCGACGGTCAAGACGCACGTCAGCCGCGTCCTCGACAAGCTCGGCCTGCGCGACCGCACCCAGGCCGCCGTCTTCGCGTACGAGACCGGGGTCGTGGCGCCGCCGGCCGCGCACCCGCCCACCGCTCCGTAACAACGCCCCGTAACAGAGCCCAACTCCCGTACGGCGCCGTCGCGTCGGAGACCGCCGACGGCCCGCCCTCTGCCGTCCCCTGACCACACCCGAACGTGTCCGACATGCCCGTTCATTCGTTTCGGCAAGTGTCGAAACGCCGTCCTGCACCACGCACGACCGAGGAGCACATCACCATGCCCCAGAAGACCCCGCGTTCGCTGGCCGCCAACAGGGCGCGGCTCTCGCACAAGGTCTCGTACGCGCTGCGCAATCCGGCACGCGTCGCCCCGTACGCCCGCCGGGCCGTCCGCGACCGCTGGCTGCGCTTCAAGCACCCCGACCACGTCGACTACTACCGCGCGGTCATGGCCTCGGACACCGCGGGCAACCCGGAGGCGGCCGTCGGCAGCCGCAGCCACGACCGGTGGCTGGCCCTGGGGCAGATGCAGTTCGACTTCCTCCTGGAGCACGGGCTCCAGCCGCAGCACCGCATGCTCGACATCGGCTGCGGCAACCTCCGCGCGGGCTGGCGCTTCATCCAGTACCTCGATGCCGGCAACTACTACGGCATCGACATCTCCCCCGACATCCTCATCTCCGCCAAGAAGACCCTCACCCGCTACGAACTCCAGGACAAGCTCCCGCACTTGACGCTCACCCACGACCTCAAGCTGGAGTTCCTGCCCAGCGGGCACTTCGACGTCGTCCACGCGCACAGCGTCTTCTCCCACTCGCCGCCCGAGGTCATCGACGAGTGCCTGGCGCACGTCGGCCGGATCCTGGCGCCGCGCGGCTTCTTCGACTTCACCTTCGACCGTACGGAGGGCGCCGAACACCAGGTGCTGCGCGAGGACTTCTACTACCGCACGGAGACGCTCACCGCTCTCGCGGAGAAGCACGGGCTCAGCGCGCGCTTCATGGACGACTGGGAGAAGCTGCCGCACGGCCAGTCCAAGATCCGCGTCTCCCTCGTGGACTCCCCTGCTCCCGCGGAGAGTTGACGGCCCGTCGCGAGGCGGGGTGGGCGGGGCGCTCCGCACGGTGGGGAAGTGCTCCGCACGGTATTGACGGCGTGGCCCGGCACCGATGAGGTGGCTGTCTTACCAACCCCCCACGACGGAAGGCAGTTTCCATGCAGGGCATGACCACCGGGTCGCCGTCCTCCGGCGGCAGCACGGGAGGCGGTGGCATACGCAGGGCCACGCGTGTGCTGGCCACGCTGGCCGTGGCGGCGCTGGCGGCGGGAGGCGCGGCGAGCGCCTCCTCCGCCCACGAGGCGCCGGACGCCGGCAAGCAGCAGCAGGCTCGGCACGCCTCGTCCTCCTCGTCCTCCGCGAGCGGCGCGGCAGGGCAGCGCGAGGAGACGTCCCCCTTCACCGGGCTGCCCGCCGAGCCGGCGCCCGTACTGGCCGTGAAGATCGACAACCACAAGGACGCACGGCCGCACACCGCTCTGGAGGACGCGGACATCACCGTCGTCGAGAAGGTCGAGGGCGGGCTGAGCCGGCTGCTCGGCGTCTACTCCAGCAAGCTCCCCGAGTCGCTGGGGCCGGTGCGCAGCGCCCGCGCGTACAACGTCGAGCAGTTGCGGATGTTCGACCGTCCCGCGCTGTCCTACTCGGGTGCGCGGCAGGGCGTCGAGGACCTCATAGAGAAGTCCACGCTGCACGCCCGCTCGCACGACAAGTACCCCGAGCCGTACTTCCGCGGCGGTGACAACGAGGCCCCGCACAACCTCTACGTCCACCCCGACCAGCTCCTCGACACCGCGCCCGAGGCCAGCAAGAGCGCCGACATCGGCTTCCGCTTCGCCGACGACGCACCCGAGGGCGGCGAGGCCACGGACAAGACCTCGGTCGACTACGGCTCCGCCGAGACCTCCTTCGAGTGGTCCGAGAAGGAGGACCGCTGGCTCACCTCCTTCGACGGCGAGCCCGCGACCAGCACGGGCGGCAAGCGGCTCGGAGGCAAGACCGTGATCGTGCAGAACGTCGAGATGCCGCCGGACGACGGCGGCACCCCGTACGAGAAGACGGTCGGCAGCGGCAAGGCGACGGTGCTGCGCGACGGCAAGGCGTACGAGACCACATGGGAGCGGCCGAAGGCGGAGTCGGGCACGACCTTCACGCTGCCGAACGGCGAGCCGATGCCGTTCGACCGCGGCAACGTGTGGCTGGTCTACAAGGAGGCCTGATCCAGGCGGAGTTCGGACGTCCGCAGAAGTGACCGGGCCCGTCGGCGGGGCGCATTCCCCGCCGACG
>NZ_LJGW01000092.1:0-9857 GCF_001751255.1 Streptomyces nanshensis
CACCGGCTCATCGAGGAGGTGGCGAGCGTCTTCTCCCGCCAGGGCGCTCAGGCGATGCTCGGCGGAATCCACGCCCACAAGCCGCACTTGGAGCCCTACTACGAGGCGGCCGGCTTCAGCGTCCTCCCTGCCGGCACCCCGCTCGATCTCCGGCTGCCCGTCGGGACGCTGCGCTACCCGGCGGAGCCGTCCATGCGGCACCTGGTCCGCCCGCTCACCGACACGGTGACCTATGACGCCGGCGTCCTGCACGGCGTGCTGGCCGAGGTGTCCTGACACGGCCCGACTGCCCTGCGCACCGCTCCACTTCACGCCCGCGCGCCCTGCTCGGGACAGGCTGTGAAGGCCGTCCGGCGGCCGCGGAATCCGGCGCTACGGTGGCGGCATGAGCGTCGAGGCCGTGACCGGCTGCACCGATCCGGACCCGCGGGTGCGCCTGCAGCAACTGGCGTGGCGGGCCGAACTGCTCGTCGACGTCGAGGAGAAGGCCGGGCAGGTCGCCTGCCGCGCCGAGCGGCGTACCTACGGCGGCCCCGCCGCCGAGGTCGTGCAGGCACGCGAGGCCGCCGAGCAGCTCCTGGAACTCGCAGCCCGGCACGCCGGCGACGACCTCGGCGACCCGGCCGCCGTGGCGGGGCTGGAGGAGTCCCTGGCCACCGCGGCCACGCTGGTGCGGCGGCTGGAGGCCCTGGGCACCCCGGGTGAGGATGCCGGCGGTCCCCAACTGCCGTGAGGGCGCGGCCCGTACGGGCGGCCACGTGTCGAAAGCCGAACACCCCGAGGGAGTGAGGATGACCAACCACGGCGGAGACCGCGCCGGACCCGGCACGGGGCACACCCTCCGGGAGATCCGCGCGGAGCACCGAGCCAAACGGGACGTCACGGTGACCGTCTGCGTCTGGGCTCTCGCCGGCGTCCTGGCCGCAGCCGGCTGCATGTACCTCTTCAGCCATCTCCCCGCTCTGGCTGACCTCGTGTGGGGCTGACGTGCCAGCCCCCGGGGGGCGCGGAGAACCCGGCGCCCGGCGGGCCGGCCGCGGCGTACCGTGGAAGCTCGAGCTGAGGGGAGACGACGAGATGAGCGCGCTGCCAGCAGCTGCAGAACACCGCTTCGCCTACCGCGCCGGGCGCACGCTCGGCGCCCTACTCCGGCCCCTGGCACGGCTGTTGGAACCGCTCGCCCGACGCGGGTGGACCGAAACGGCCGCCGTGCTGTTCTGGTCCATCCTCGTGGCCCTCGGCGGCGCGCTCGCGTGGGGCGCCAGCATGGGGACGGTGAAGCTCGTCGGCGTGGCCCCCGCTCTGTTCGTCGCGCCCGCTCTGTTCGCCGCAGCGCTGCTCGCGTTCGCGGCGGTCCTCGTGAAGATGGCACTTCTCGTCGGGGGCCCGGTCATGCTCGCGCTCGCGCTCGGATTGGACCTCGCAGAGAAACGCACATCTACCCCGTAACCGGGCAAAGATCCACGTCTGGTCGTTATGCCGGCTCGGCGCTGGTCCGCATGCTGAGTGTTGCCCGGCCCCTGCTGTGCTCGTTCCCGCCCGTACGGGCAGCTGCGCCTGGCCGTTGTGCGTGCGGGCTGTGGTTCCTCGAGTTCGCTGCGCCTCGCCGCACGTCGTGCCGCTCGGGCTAGGCGGCTTCGGTGATTTCTTGGCAGGCCCGGACGGCGCAGTCGAGGTATTGCTCGAAGTCGCCTTCTGCCAGGCGGTACGCGGCCACCAGTGCTTGCAGGGCGGACTGGCGCTGCAGTGAGTGCTCGCCTTCCTGCCAGCTCTCGTCGAGGGCGAGGAGTTCGGGGAAGCGGGGCCGGTGGCTGCGGCCTGGCACGTCGAGGGTCTTCTCTCTGCGGTATGCGCGGCGAGCGCCTTCGAAGAGGGCCTCGGCGTCGTCCGCCGTCAGGGAGGAGTGGATGATCCGCAGGTAGGGCGCGACCACCGTGGCGCTCGCCGGCCAGTTCCGCGCGCGGCCGAAGGTCTCGCAGAGTTGCGCCGAGAGCGTCAGGCTGTAGTCCGTTTCCGTGTGCACGGCCTCACAAGTACCGCCTCGGTGCCGCATGGCCGCGGCGCGACCCACGCCCCGGAAGCGAGACCGCTCGGATGGGCGCGTGCCGCCGGCACTCGACCCCGCCGCACGCCGTCGTCTCGACGGCGGATGCCTTCCGGCGTGGAGGTGGCCGCGCGCCGCTGCCCGGCGCCGACAGGCAGTTCTTCGACCGGCGGGTGCGTGGTTGTCGGCTGGTCGGCCCGTACGACGAGTGGCTGCGCGACCGGCTGCTGGCCGCTCACCTGACCGAGCGCCAGCCCTTCACCGGCGGCTGCGCCTCGCCGAGCGGGGTCTGGGCCGTCCCGTACGCCCTCCGGCGGCTGCTGCTCGCTCGCGGGGGAGGGCGGGACGGGCCGTCGCGGGCCCTTTCCCGGGCGGCCCTCACTGCGCTGCCCGGACGGTTCACGCGCCCCTGGTGACGTCATCGGGCTGCCGCTGCGCTGTGTGCTCCTCGGTCGTGTCCGTTGCTGCGCCCTTCAATCGCGTCGTGTCGTGGTGACGAGGCCGGGGTCAGGCCAGAACGTCAGTGCCGCACTCGCTGCAGACGCCGCCCTCGGGGAGGTCGTCGGCCGTGAGCGGTTCGAGCGTGTCGCCTTTGGGCGGCGCGCAGGGCACGCAGAACAGCCGGCTGGACTCGAGCGACCGGTGCGCCACGGTGCTCGCTGCCTCGCGCGCCGCGATCCACTGTCCGACCGCCGAGCGCGAGACGTCGAATACCTTCGCGACCGCGGTCTGGGACCCGGCCTCGCGCCGGTCGAGGATGCGCCACTTCAGGGCCTCTTCCTGCTCCTCGAGCTTCTTCTTCTGCTCATGGACGGTTTCGAGCTCCTTGAGGTCCTGGACCGTCTGCCTGGTGAGTCGTGTCGTAGTCATGGACTCTAGTGTGCGCAAGTGAGCTTGTGCGTGTCAACCTGGCTTCATCGAGCAAGTATGCTTGACATGCGAAAGCAAACTTGCGTAACGTGTGGTTATGGCGACACCCACGGAATACGCGATGTACGACGACGAGGCCCCGATCCCCGCGACCGACGAGCAGGGCCGGTATGCCCGGATCACCCGCGCCCCCGGCAACGGGATGCCGACGTACGTGGTCCTGATCGGCCCTGAGTGCGGCGGCACGATCTTCGACGAGCAGTTCCCCGACGGAACCTCGCTGCCCCGGGGCCGCTTCGCCGCATGGTCACCGATGAAGGGCCAGGTCGGTTTCTTCGGCGAGCTCGAGGCGGCGGCCGACGCGATCGCCGAGACGTGGCCGGCCCCGGCCGGGCCGAAGGGCACGACCGAGCCGAAGGCGCGCGCCGACCAGGCGAACGCCCGGTGCGGCGGGACGCTGCGCCGGTACAACATCGTCGCCGAGGCCGCGCGACTGCACGCCGAGGGCGGCCGGACCGTCGCGAAGGCGTGGAAGGACGCGCTCGCGGCCGACTGGAAGCGGCAGCTCGCCGCGACGCCGATCCCCGACGAGGGCGAGCTGGAGAACTGCATCTCGGTCCTGGGTGGCGAGGTGCACACGGCGCAGTGGGGCAACGACGAGGACATGCCCACGATGCCCCTGTGCCGGACCGGCGCACAGGACCACATGCGGACCCGGTACACGGTCACGCCGCTCGCGATCACCTGCACCACCTGCATCATCCAGCGCGAGAACCGCGCGAAGCGCCGAGCCGCCCGCGGCTGACCGACAGGAACGAGGGGCGCCGGCGTCCGGCCGGCCCCCGCCCATGGAGGGGAACCGATGGAAGCGAAGACCGAAGCCGCCGAGTCCGAGCGGGAGTGCGAGAGCTGCGGGCGCGGTCAGGTCGTGATCGCGCAGTACGGGATCTCGCTCGCCGCGCTCGGCCTGTCCTCGCGGTTCTGCACGAACTGCGTCGCCGCCGAGCTCGCCGCGCTCGGTCTGGCCGTACCGAAGGCCGCCGGAGACGAGCCCGCTGCGGAGGCGCTGTGAGCTGCGCCTACTTCTGCCGGCACTGCGGCGAGCGTCACGAGACGCATGGCGAGATGGCGCTGCGGGTGTGCGGGTGCGACGGGGAGCGCCATGACGCCTGCCGGCCTCGGCGTGCGCCCGCCGGCACGCCCCGGCCCGAGCGGTGGCCGGCGTACCTGACGTGGGAGACGGCGGTCTGATCGCCTGATCGCATACGCAAGATAGCTTGACAAACGCAAGAAACCTTGCGTAGTGTCTGGGGTATGACGACGACACAGACCGAAACGACCGGCCTCAAGAACGCCGACGAGCTGATCGTCCTCGCTGAGAAGGCCGGCCTGAAGGTGGCCGTCAAGAAGACCGACGTGCAGGGCGACGAGCTGCTGCCCGGGCACACGTCGGTCACGGTCACGATCGAGATGCGCTGCCCGGCCGCGCACGCCGAGACGATGCTCGGCGTCGATATCCGCGCGGAGTCCTTGATCGCCTTCTTCTATAAGTCGCACCGGAAGGGCGCGCGGGCGAAGTTCACGTTCGCCGAGCGGCGGGGTCTGTACGGCAGCCGGAAGATCAAGACCCTGCGGCGCCTCGGGTGGGCCGCCGAGCACATGGGCGCGGACATGGCGCGCCACTTCGAGCGGGCCGGCGAGTCGATCCCGCAGTCGCGCGACCTCGACGAGCACGACCAGGACGAGCGGACGACCGCGCCGGTCGCCGCGGGCGAGCCGAAGGACGAGCAGGCGGAGAAGGCGCCCGCGAGCTCGTCGAAGGTGATCCTGCGCCGCGCCGCCGATGGCTACGGCTACGTCTCGCGCGACGGCCGGTGGACCGTGCGGCCGGCGTACTCGCCGACGACCATCGGGGGGTCTGCGTCGCGACCGTCGTACTGGATCATCGAGGACACGAAGGGCGAAGAGGAGCAGACCACGCGCACGCTGCTCGTCGACGCTCGCGAGCTCGTCGGCCACCGGATGAAGCGGGACGCCGAGCAGGCGCCGACGAAGGTCGTCCTGGTGCCCAACGGGTACGGCGCCGGCTACAAGTCCACCGACGGGGTGTGGGACATCGTCCCCACCTTCGGCCGCCGCCGGCGCGGTGTGGCGCCCTCGCGGCCGGCGTTCTTCACCATCCGGCACGTCCCGTCGGACACCGAACTCGAGGGCACGCACCGCACCATCACGGCCGTACGGGCTGCGTTCGCTGCCGGCGAGATCAAGGTGGCCGGGGGTGCGCGATGACGGGGTACGGCTTCGGCGCGTTCGTGGTGGGACCTGCTGGCGGCGTCGACGTGATCGCCGGCCGCTCGAGCAAGTCCGGGGGGCCGACGACCTACCGGCTCGAGTGGGGCGGGCGCGATACGTGGTACGGCGAGGACGAGCTTCGGCCGGCGACGTACGCCGACTTCCGCGCGGTGTCGCTCGGCGCCGACGCGGAGGCCGTGGCCGCTTCGCGCGCCCGGGCTGTCGCCGAGGGTCGCCTCGGGCGCAGCAGGGGCGCCGGCGCGCACGTCTTCACTCCGTGCTGCGAGGCCGGCCACTACCTTTCCGAGCTGCATGGCTCGGTGATCTGCCGCGGTTGCGGGTGGCACTACCTCGTGCGGCACTTCCCGGCCGCAACGTTCTGGGTCTCTCTCGGGTTCGGGAAGACGCCGCGTCGGCGGAAGGCGCGGCGCTGGGCGTGATCACGCCAGCCATAGGCAAGCTAACTTGACATACGCAAGAAAGCTTGCGTAATGTCTGGGGTGCCAGCAGGGGACGGCGACGAAGGAGAGACCGAGATGGCGAAGTGGACGCGGATCGCGAAGGGCCAGTACGAGCTGCGGGACGGCGAGGAGATCCTGGCGACGGCCGCGAAGGACCGCGTGTACGACGCTGGCTTCCGGGGCGGCGAGTGGTGGCACGTGACCGTCGGCGGCAAGGAGATCGCCGTCCAGCACGAGACGCTCACGACCGCGAAGCGGCACGCGGAATCCCTGATCTGATCCGACACGGGCCCGGCGACGGGCCGGGCCCCGGGGGTCACCGGCACACAGCGAGACGGAGGCAGGGCGATGGAGATCAAGATCGTGATCGGTTGATGGGCTGCGGGCACTTCGAGGTGCTCGGTACCTATCCGCGATCCCTCGCGGAGCAGGCCTTCGGCGTCCTCGGTGACGTCTTCATTCGTGGACGACGTTCTTTCCGGCGTTGCGGCCTGATGACGACGCGGCAGCGCACACACACCTGAGGGGAAACGATGCAGACGAAGACGGACGAGCTCGCGGACGGTAGGGCCGACTTCTTCGAGGCCGGCCGGACCTACCGGCGGCGCCGTTGGCTGTTTCAGTGCCTCGCCGTGGCGCCCGAGCCCTTCCGGGGTGAGCGGCGCGCGGTCGGCTTCCTGTACCGGCCTGGAGAGATCGCTACGGCGACCGCATTCGATGACGATGCGTGGGACTGCGATGGGTGGGAGCAGCTGACCGCCGAAGGGAGCGACAGGCGGTGACGGCCGAGTACGGGGTCTTCAACGACGAGGGGTGCCTCGAGGCCGGCATGTGGTCGCAGGCCGAGGCCGACGAGCGCGCCGCCGAGTACCGGGCCGAGGAGGAGGACGCCGCGAAGGCGCTCGAGGTGTGCCAGAGCCACGACGGCCGCAACGGTAGCGACGAGGACCCGCAGCCGAAGGACGGGTGTGAGCTGTGCGCCGAGGAGGAGGCCGGCGAGGGGTGCGGGGCCGTGGACCCGGACGACGTCGACGCCTGCGGCGAGTGCGAGGACTGCACGGGCGGTGACGCCTGATGCCGCGCCGGCTGAGGCGGCTTGGCGATGGCAGGTACATCACCGGCGACGGCCGATACCGGCTCGAGCCGTACAACGACGCCACCGAGGTAACTCGGGGGCGCGGCCCGCGGCGCTGGTACGTGATCGACACCACGGGGGCCGAGCTTCCCCGGACCGGGTACACGCTCGCGCGATTCCGTGAGGAGTTCTGCGGGGCGGCCGACTGATCGCGAACCACGCAAGCTAGCTTGACATACGAAAGAGAGCTTGCGTATGTTGTGCGTATCGACAACGCACGACGAGGGGAACGAGACGCGATGGAAACCCTGAAGGACACGCCGCGGCAGGCCACCCCGGTCGACTTCGACGAGGTCAGCCTCGGCGACCGGATCACCTTCCTGACGGCGCACAACGGCTTCGGCGCCGACGGCGCGCCCTACGAGCGAGCGGGCGTCGTGAGCGGCAAGACCGAGAAGACCGTCACCGTCGCCTGCGAGACCAACCAGCTCGGCGACACCGCGCGCCTGATGCGCCGCGGATGGGCCGGGCGCAGCGTCCGCCGCGTCTCGCCGGCCGCCTTGACGGTCGCCGACCTGCCGAAGGGAACGCGCATCGTCTCGCCCGAGGGCCGGCACGGCGCGACCAACGGCGTCGACGTCGGCCGCGTGAACAACCCCGACCACCCCAACCACGCCCGCGCCTACGTCGGCGTCGAGCTGGACGCCGTCCCCGGCGACATGGGCTGCAACCGCCGCTTCCGGCTCTTCGTCGACGAGCTGAGCCTCGAACAGCCGGCCACCCCCGCCGTCGAGGACGAGGACGAGCCGCAGGGCCCGCGCGCCGAGCTTCAGGCGTCCGAGGTCTTCACGCTGCGCTCGGGCGTCACCGTCGAGGCGGTCACCGTCCTCGGTACCCGGGCCCGTATCCGCCTCGCCGGTACGCCGACCATCGCGCAGGCGGGGACCGCGTTCGCGGAGGACGAGGACGGCACCCCGTACGAGATCGACATGAACTCTGTTTCCCTGCTCGGCGTGATGCCCCGGAAGGGCGACACGATTCACGCCCGCGCCCGTACGTGGAACGAGGGGCCGGGCGGGGAGCGCGTCGAGGGCCTCTCGCCGGTCATGCGCCGTCTGCTCGACCGCGACCCGTGGGGCGTCAAGGACGGGGCCATGGTCGTCTCCGACGAGCGGGGCGCCGTCGAGGTCGTTATTGCCTCGACGGTCGTGATCCTCGCCGACGGGGTTCACAAGCGCGACGACGAGGGGCGCATCGCCCGAGCTGTGCAGATCGCGCTGCCGGGCGCCGAGTTCCACACGAACACGACGTCGACCTCGGCGATCCGCGTCCGTACGCGGATCGGAGAGGACGAGAGCCGCGACGACGAAGCCGTCCTCGCCCGTAACGACGACCTCGCCGAGGCGATCGCCCTGGCAGGGTTCTACGTGGCGCGCCGCGGTATCGGGCAGGCCGTGTACGCCTCCGCCCGGGGCCTGCACGACGGTTCGGCCCGGCCCGATGACCCCTGCGAGGTCGCCACGCACGTCGGCGACCCGGCCCCGTGGATCGCGATCCTGCCCACGAAGCACCCGCTCGAGTTCGACGCTGCCTGCCGCGCCTGCGTCCGCCGGCACACGGAAGCCGAACGCGCCTGAACCACCTCGACCCCGAGCGGTGTGGGACCGCGAGGGCCCGCCGATTTCCCCCGGCGGAGCCCTCGTGTGTGCGGCCACCACGGCCGCCGTGCTGTCTCCTCGGCGCGGCCTCCGTCCCCGTACTGCTCGCGATCGTGGTGGTCCTCGTGAAGATGGCACTTCCGCATGCGCCGACTGCCGCGAGCGCGCGGCCACTTCCCGCTCAGCCGCGGCCCGTACGGGCGGCGGGCTGTCGTGTCCCCGGGCGTTCCGGCGGCCGAGCCCGCCCCCGCCGAACGCCGGCCGGGGCGGTGGGCCTGTGGTGCGGCTACGCCTGGTCGGGCCCGATGGGCGGGTTGCCGTCCTGCAGTTTGGTCGCGATCTCGTCGAAGAGTTCAGGGGAGACGGGCAGGGGTTCGCCGGGGGGCGGGTCGATCAGGGTCCAGGGGGAGGGGGCCGGTCCGGGGAAGTCGAGGCGGTCGAAGTCGACCAGGTCCGGTTCCAGCTCGGCCTCGGTGCGGGTGTGCTGGGGGTCGGTGTCGACGGGCAGCGCCCTGCGGTCGGAGCGGGCGAGGGTGCGGGCGAGCCAGGCCGCGTACTCGGGGGAGGTGCTGGTTCTGCCCTCGCCGCCGGGACGGGAGCTCAGGAGGGAGGGCGCGCCGCCGTAGGGCCCCGGAAAGAGGCCGGCGGACCGGCCGGCTGGTCCGCCGGTCCCGTCCGCGGACGCGCCGGCTGCTTCGCTGTTCTCCGGGCCCGGGCCGTGCCCGGGCGCAGCCCGTACCGGCCAGTCGGGGCCGTTCTGCCAGTCGGCGTCGCTGGGCTGGGGGTCGATGTCGATCAGCTGGGTCCGGGGGTGGAGCGCGCGGCCCGCGGCCAGGATCGCGCTGAGGGAGGTGGTGGTCTTACCCCGGCCTCCGGGCCGGAAGTTCTTCTGGTTCTGGTGCCGCCGTACGGTCTCCAGGTCCAGGGTGGCGGGCTCCGGCAGGCTCGGGGGCGGGGTGGTGGTCTCGGTGAGGGTGTGTGCTTGGGCGGGGGTCATGCCGGTGGCTGCGCACAGCGCCCGTACCGTCTCGTCGGGCAGGGTCTCGCCGCGTTCGAGTTCGCGCTCGAGTTCGGCCAGGCGGCGGGCGGCGGAGGTGCCGGGCTGGAGGCCGAGGAGTTCCATGGCGCGGTGCCGGCCGACGCCGAGGGCGCCCGCGGCGCGCTTCACGTAGCCGGTCAGGGCCTCGCCGGGCTGCGGCTGCGGCGCCGCCGGCAGACGCGCGGGGAGGCCGCCGCGGCTGGAGCTGGCGGCGACGGCCTCGCGGGCCTGCCGGAGGGAGGTGCCGGGGTGGGCGAGCCGATAGTCGCGCACGGCCCTGGTGTACGCGCGGTTGTTCCGGTCGGTCACGACGTCTCACATCCTCGGCCTGGTCGTCCCACACCCACCGGCCGCATCCGGGACGGAAGTCATGACGGATCAGCTCGCGCGAGTCTGGGACGTCTTCGGGTCCACCAGG
>NZ_LJGW01000092.1:9893-12405 GCF_001751255.1 Streptomyces nanshensis
CCCCTCGGCGCGGCGCGGTTGCCGGGCACACGAAGTGCCCTGCCATGCTACCCCGCCGCGCTGCGCCGTAGGCCACGACCGGCCAACCGCCGCGCCCCGCAGCCCCGTTCTGCCGGCCGCGCTGCGCCCGTACGCCCTGCCCCGCGCACGGCGGCCGGGGCAACGTACGCGGCGCCGGGTGGTCATTCCGTGTCCCCCGAACCCCCGGCGGCGGTGCCGGCCTCGCGTACGGACGCCGCGGCGTGAGCCAGGCCGCGCTCCAGGCCGCCGCGCCAGATCTGACCGGGGGTCGTGACCTGGGCGGAGAGCCGTTCGTACTCGGCGAGCGGCCCCACCAGCTGCTCCCGGCCCTCCTTGTCCGGCCGGGAGCGGGGCGTCACGAGGCCGGGGTGCTCGTCGCGCCACCGGCGCAGCGCCTCGATCGCCTCGCGGGAGGTCTCCCAGCAGGCGGCGACCGTACGCTCGACCAGCAGCCAGTCCAGACGGACCGAGATCTTCTCCGCGAAGCCGCCGTCCCGCGAGCCGGGCCATTTCCCCTGGTCCCACGCCGCCTCCGGCGCCGCCGGCCACTCCCGGTCCCAGCCGCGCGCCCGCAGCTCCTGCCGCACCCCCCACGCGATCACCGCGTCCTGGGTATCCAGCAACTCCCCCTCCGCCCGCCGGCGCTGAAGCTCCGCCCGCCGCCGCGCCCGCACCTTCGCCGCCTCAACGCGCGACAGCCCGTACGTACGCCACGCCGGCTCCGAACGCAGCATGATGCCCCGCGGCTGCTCCGCCTCCACCACCCGCTTCAACCGGTCCCGCGCACCGAACGGCGCCCAGACCGACACCGGATACCGCGACCCTCGCTCCATGGCACCCCACCAGCTTCTTTGTAACCTGCAAGTCTCAATCACCGTACCCCGCACGCCCCGGCGGGATCGTGATCCACCGTCATCTCGGCGTCGTCGACACTGCTCCTGCTCGCTGTCCGCCTGGTTCCGGAGTCCTGCCCACCGCCGAACGCCGCGCTGTGGGACCCGGCGAGTCGGCCGGCGCCTTGGCCCAGCTGCGCCTCGTCGAGCCCACCGCGCGCCCGCTGCTCCTCCGCCGGCACCGCCGGCCCGGCACGTACGGCCGCGGCTGTCTTCCACAGCTGCGCGGTGGCCTGCGCGGTGGCGTCGGCGCCCCCGGGTGGGCAGTCGGCCGGGGCCCGGGACAGGGTGCACGCGGAGGCGGGCATGCCGGCGGCCCGGCGGGCGAAGCTGTCGAGGTCTCGCCCGGCGTGCGGTGGGGAGCGCAGTTGACCGGTGGGCAGTGTGCGTCCCTCGCCTGGGCAGCGGGTCAGGGACGCACGCGGTCAGTGGCGGGTGCGGGTNGTCAGGAGGCGTTCCCAGGTGCGGGTGGAGCCGCCGTGCTCGGCTGCGAGTTCGGCGGCGGTCCGGGAGGTGGGGGCGTTCCCGGCCTTGGTGAGGGCGGCGGCGGCGATCGGTACGCGGGGGTCGTCCTGGTAGGGGTGTGCCTTGCGCCGTTCGGGCTGGGGGCCGGGCTTGCGTCCTCCGCTGGGGGCGGGCGGGTTGTCGCGCCGGTGGGCCAGGACGCGGCGCGGCCAGACGGTGAGGCGGTTGATGAGCTTGCCCTGGGCGGTGCGGACCTTCTCGCCGGGGGGCAGGTAGCCCTTGGCGACGAGGGTGTAGACGTCGTCGGCGGTGATGCCGAGGAAGGCCGCGGCCTCGCGGGCGTCGAGACGGTCCTCGGGGTCCTCGCGGTCGGACAGCGCCGGGATGCGGGCGGGGTCGTGGGTGGCGTGGGCGGCTTCGGCCTGGGCCAGGTCGTAGACGCGGGTGAGGCCCGGCGCGTCCTGGACGTCGAAGAGGTCGGGCACCAGGGCCCGGAAGCGGGGGGCTTCGCGGCGCTGCCAGGTGGAGAGGGGCACACCGGCCCGCTTGGCGATCTCGGCCTCGGTCGTGACCGGACGGCCGGGCTGTCCGGTGGTGTCGTTGCTGGCGCGGATCACCGCGTCCTCCTTCGTCTTGTGGGGCCCGTAGACTGCCGGGGTCCGTCCCCAGCTCTGGGTATCTGCAGGGCTGTTGGCGGTATCGGTATCGGTATCGGGGCCGGTGGTGTGCCGGGCCGCTTCCGGGCGGTCCTCCACCGGCCCTTCCGCGTGCCGCACCCTTCCGGGATTCGACAGTCACAACTGTACAGGGTTCGAAACCTGCGGGCAAGTCCCCCCGGCCCCCGTTATCCCCGCCGTCGCCGGGCGGTGACCGCTTCCTCCACCCGCGCCCGCCGGTAGGCCTTGCGGGGCCGGCCCCGGCCGGAGGCCGGCGGCAGCGTCCCGTCCGCTGCGCCGAGCGAGCTCTCCCGCCCCTCCCGCACCGCCCGGTTGAACTCCCGGGCGCCGGCGTAGCCGAGCCTGGCGGCCACCTCCTCCACGGGAACCAGCTGCTCCTGCTCCGCCCCGCCGTCCGTACCCGCGGCGCCTTGCCGTCGGTCCCGCTCGAGCTCGACCCGCTCGCGCCGGTACAGC
>NZ_LJGW01000092.1:12494-16101 GCF_001751255.1 Streptomyces nanshensis
ACGGTCCTCCTCCAGCCCCTGCACTCGTCCCGCGCGCCGTGCCGCCCGGAAGCTGGCGGCGCTCGCGAAGCCCAGCTCCCGCGCGACCTGAGCCTCATCCAGCAGCTCGGCCAACTCCCCGGGCCCGGCCGGGCTCCCGCGCCCGCGGGCGGCCTCCTCCACCCGCCACCGCTTCCACGCCCGCCGCGCCCGCCGCCGGCCCTCGGGCACCCATGCCTCCTCGTCCGGCTCCCGCAGCGCGGGAAGGTTCCCGCTGCGCAGGGACGCGCCGAAGCTGGCGACGCTGCTGAAGCCCAGCAGCGCGGCCGCCTGGGCAGAGTCCAGCAGATCCTCCGCCTCCCCGCCGGCCACCTCGGGCAGCTGCTGGCGGTACACGGCGCTTCCCGCGTGCCGACCCGGCCTCCCGGGCCGGCCCAGATCCCACCGGATGACCGTGCTCAGCCGCCACCAGTACTCCGCCGGCCGCCCCACCACCCCCGCGGGCCCGCGCTCCTTACGGTCCGCGGCCACGAACCACGCCTGCCGCGGCACCTCCGGCCGCCAGCCGAACAACTCCGCCACCTCACGCGCCGAGAGCCACCGGCCCAGAAACCGCACCAGCCGCCGCCGCTCCCACCGCTGCTCCCCGTCCTCGCCCTCAGCCGGCGGCGGAAGCGGCCCGAGCCCGTGCGCCCGGCACCACTTCTCGAGCACCGCGGGCGTCGCTCCGAAAGCGGTCTCCACCTCATGCGCGGTCATCCCCGGCCGTGTGCTCACACCGGCTCCCTCCTGACGGATATCCACTCGCACCGTGACGCCGGCCGCCTGTGGAGAGGGGGAGGGCGCTACCGGAGGTCCCGGGAGGGACGGGGAGTGCGCGCGTCCCTAAAGAACGTGTCCATACGGCACTGAAATCTGATCTGCACCGGTCTTCGGCCGCCGCGCGGGCCGGCGGTACGTCTCCAGCGGGGAGGAAGAGCTGAACCGCCGTCACCAGCCTCTGCGTGCCCGGCGCTTGCTCGCGCGCCCGTACGCACACGCCAGCGCCCGCACAGCCCGCGCGGGGGAGGGAACCACCCGAAATTGCAAATCGGACATAGTGCCAGTTCAGGAACTTCCCGGCAGATTTCCGCGCTCCCCGGGAAGTTCAAATGAGCACTTGCCGGATTGAGTGCGACACCTGTAGAGTTGCGATTGTCAGCAGGGCAGAAAATCGCCGCTCCGCCAGACACTCACCACGTTAAGGGGAGGGTCTGACAACCCCGCCGGATGCCGACCGGAAGCCGGTATGACCAGCGGGGAAGTCATAGCGGAGCGAGCACGATTCTACCCCACTACTGGCCAGCAAACCCCCGAACAGACAGGGAAGGGGAGGGCTTGCCAAAGTGAGTACGACACCTGTACTGTTGTCAGTGTCGAGAGGGAGGGCGGCACACCCGCCCTCTCGGCCACCGATACCGCGCCACCCAAGGGAGACGGACCACATGCTCAGCATCGAAACCATCCTGGATTTCAAGTTCAACGACCTCGCCCGCAGCTTCGCCGACACACACGGGTACGGCGGCGGTCTGTACGGAACACACGGGATGGACGAAATGCGGGACGACGCAGAAGAGCTGACCGTGGCACGCGGATTCGGGCTGATCTCCGGCGACGCAATGGATCAACCGCTTCCGGCAGCTCCGGGCGGGTTCTTCTACGGCCACGAGTGCGAGCGTATCCGGTATCAGGCGAACGCTGAGACAGTGACCGCCGGATTCGAGCGTATCGGGGTCGAGTGCTGGGAATGGCGCGGATACATTGCCTTTGACGCTTCCTCGGCCAAGGGGCGGAAGCTGGCAGAAGAGTACGGCGACGCACTGGCCGCGTACCCGATTCTCGATGAAGAGCGGGTATCCGAACTCGAACACGAAGCGGCCTGCCACCTGGTAGAGCAGGAAATCCGCCTTCCCGACGGCGTCAACGCTGAGGACGTCCTTTCAGAGCTTCCCGAAACCCCCTACTGCGCAGACTGCGGCACTGGCGACCTCACAGACGCCATGGACAAGCTCGGATACACGCAGTGCGCGGACTGCGAAGAGTGGCTGAAGACGGAGACGACCGGCGCACTCTGCTACGACTGCGCCGACGCGTACTCAGAACCCGACTGCGAATGCGTAAGCACCTACGTCGACACCATGCGACACCTGAGCACCCACGTCGACACAACGCGGCTCCCTCTGCGACTCCTGAGCAGCAGCTACCCCACAGAGTCCGACGTACGCGAGATTCAGCGCGGTTGCGAAAACTGCTACCCGGCAATTTACCCGTACGCGGTAGCTGCCTGAAAACGCAAACACGCCGGTGCACCCGGGAAGGTGCACCGGCCCCGGCTGAGAAATGCGCCGCTCATTCTTTCTTCACTTCTTCCGTACCACCGGAAAGGGCACCGAACAATGTTTGACACTCTCGCAACCCCGCGTATCTACGTCGCCAGCCTGACCGACTACAACAATTCATTGCTTCACGGCCGATGGATTGACGTAGACCAGACACCGGACGACATTAACCAGGAAATCGCAGAGATGCTTGCACTGTCTCCGACTGCACGAAAGTTCGGTGAGAAGGCGGAAGAGTTCGCCATTCACGATTTCGACAATTTCCCGGGGGTTGAACTCAGCGAATACGAGTCCATCGACCGGGTGTGTGCCGTTGCGGAAATCCTGAAAGAGTACCCGGCTGCTGTGGTATCCCACATGCTCAGGGAAAATGAAAACCTGGAAATGGAAGAAATCGCCAGCATTATAGAAGACATCTACATTGGCGAATTCTCTGATCACCTTGACGAAATCCACGCTGTAGCGGAATACATGGCGGACGACATCGAGTCGCGTGGAGACCTTCCGGAAATCTACCGACAGCACATCGGAGCAATTGCGGAAAGCATGGCGAACGACGCCATCCAGGGCGGAGAAATTCATGCCCTCTATGAAGGTGCGGGAGTTTGGCACCTCCTTCGCACGTACTGAGAAAACAGAAACCGAGGACACATCGTGAGCGAAAACCAGTACACTGTAAAGGCAAACCGGTCCAGTGTTCACATTGCCGGAATTGCAGAGCGCACCGTTGGAACAGAGTTCGACTATGCACTCACCGCCTGCCCCGCTCTCAGCCGGAGCGGATACCGGATGGAAACGGTCGGAAGTCACGATAACATCGAGGATGCCCTAAGGCAGGCCCGGGTGCACGTGACCGCATCCGCTATCCGGCGCAAGTTGTGCAAGAACTGCGAAGCCGCGGCCGAGGCACTGAGAAGCTGATCAACCGGTCCACCAAGAATGGGAATGGGTAATCAAGCGAAGGAAATGGGTTAGGGTTTCCCTCCCATTTCCTTCGCTGCTTTTTTGGGAAATACCCACAGTAATGGAGCAGCGAAGGGGACGCATTCCGAAAGGATAGCGAGAGCAAATAGAACGTGTCCCCGAAGCGAAGCGAAGGGGGTACGTCACAAGCAACGTCTCCGGCGCGAAGCGCCGGAGTACCCATGACCAGGCGGGAAACCCGCCCACCCGCTCCCGGACGAAGTCCGGGAGCTTTCAGTTCGCTAGCGCGAAGGGCCGAAGGCCCGAGCCCTCCTGGCCGAAGGCCA
>NZ_LJGW01000045.1 GCF_001751255.1 Streptomyces nanshensis
CTACCGGGACGGGAAGGCGGCCGAGGCCGCGTGTTCCGGTGCCGCTCCCTCGTGCTGGAGGACGACGATCACCAGGTCGTCGTTGATCGTCGGCGCCCAGCGCGTGACGTCGTCGCTGATGAACGCGACGACCTCCGCCGGTTCGATGTCCGCCCGTGCGGCGCCCTTCGCTCCGGCGCCCGTCGCTCCGGCGCCCGTCGCTCCGGCCCCCNCTTCGCTCCGGCGTCCCCGCGTCCGGCGTCCACCGCCCCGGAGCCCGGCGTACCGCCGTCCCGCGGGTCCCCGTAGCGCTCCGCGAGCCGCTGCCCCAGCGGATAGAAGGTGCCGTCACGGCCGCGCGCCTCGGTGACGCCGTCGGAGTAGGCGATCAGCGTCTCGCCGGGCGCCAGCTCGTAGCACTGCTCGACCGGCTGCCCCTGCGCGAGGTCGCCGAAGCCGAGCGGCAGCGCGGGCTCGGGCCGCAGCGGGCTGACGCCGTCGGGCCCGCCGATCCGGAACAGCGGCGGATGGCCCCGGTTCAGTACCCGTACGAGGCCGCCCTCCAGCGGGAACTCCAGCAGCACGGCCGTCGCGAACAGCTCCTGCGACCAGCCCTTCGGCAGCACCATCGCGGGCGTCGCCTGGGAGCCGCCGGCCTCCATGTCCTCCCGGTCGAGGGCCATCGCCGCCTCGATGCGGGCCGCGACCTCCGAGAGCGTCCCGCACACCATCGCCGCCTCACGGAACGCGGAGGTGATCGTCGCGACCCCTTCCGTCGCGCCGATGCCCTTGCCGCGTACGTCGCCGATCACGACCCGCACGCCGAACGGCGTGGGCCGGACGCTGTAGAGATCGCCGCCGATGAGCGCGGCCTCGTCGGCGGCGCGGTAGACCCCGGCGAGACGCAGCGGTCCCGCCCGTTCCGGCAGCGGCCGCAGCAGCGCCCGCTGGGTGGCCTCGGCGACCGCCTGCACCTGGACGAGTTGCAGCGTCGTCCGTTCCAGGATCATCGCCAGCAGCGTCGAGAAGCCCGTGACCAGGACGAGGGTGATCACCGGTCCGGTGATGTTGTCCGGATAGATGTCCTCCAGACCGAGATGCATCGCCGTGAGCAGCACGACCGACAGCAGTCCGGTCACGACCGTCACGAGGGGCCGCGTCAGCAGCGCCGCCAGCACGACGGCCGCGGTGAGGAAGGAGGCGAAGGAGTAGCGGGTGGGGGTGACCAGTTCCAGTACGAGCGCCAGCACGACGAGCGCCGGCGGCAGCCCCCGCACCCACAGCGGCAGCCATCTGGTGCGCCGCCTGCGGTACATGCCGGCGCTGAGCACGTCGGGCCCGCGTCCCTCGGGGGCCCGCATCGCTCCGGGGCCCGTGCCGTACAGGCCGCCGCGTACCGTACGGCCGAGGCGGCTGCCCAGGCCGCGCAGATCGCCCGCGCCGCCGAGAACGCCCATGCCGCCGATGGCGCCGAGCGCCCCGCGCCCGCCGGAACGGCGCTTTCCGTCCCGGCGTTCCGTACGCCGCCGCCCGTCCTCCGGAACTCTGCCGCTGCCTCCCGTGTTCACGCGCGTCGTTCCCTTCCACGGGGCGGGCCGGTCACCGCCGCTGCTCCGGCCTCTTCTCACTCCCGCCCCAGTTTCGGGCAAGAGCGCCGATACGGCTCGGCGTTCGGTGCAGGCGGCGGATGCTGTGACAGGCGCGGGACCGGCAGACGGCGAACGTCAGGCGAGCCGCGCCTCCAGTTGCCCCTCGATCTGCCGGATCTCGAACACCGGCTGCGGGGACGTCGCGGGCCCGGCCACGTTCCAGCCGTCCGAGAGCCGGAAGACGCTGCCGTGCCAGGGGCACTGCACGCACCCGTCGCGCACCTCGCCCTGTGAGAGCGGCCCGGCCATGTGGCTGCACCGGTCGGCCAGTACGTGCACGATGCCGTCGCCCTCGCGTACGACGACGACGGGCGTCCCGCCGACCGTCCGCCGCACCGCCTTCCCGACGGGCAGGTCCGCGGGCGACCCCAGGTTGTGCCAGCCCGGCTCCGTACGGACGGAGATGTCCTCGGCGTGGTTGACGGCCGCGGCCTGCCGGTAGGCGAGGTGTCCGCCGAGGGCGCCGCCGACGCCGACCACGGCGAGGCCCGCGTACCCCAGCGCCCGCCCGCGCAGATGGCGTCCGCGCAGCCGCGCCCCCAGCGACGAGGCGTACAGCAGGATCGCGGTGGAGTTGACGAGGGCGTGTACGAGGCCGACGCGCATCTGCGGTTTGCGCAGCTCGGCCCAGTCGATCCAGCCGGTCAGGGCGGCGGGCGCGGCGGCGCCGAGGCCGGTGGCGATCAGCATCGCGGGCGCGTAGTGGCGCCGCTTGCCCGGGATCAGATCGAGCACGGCCGCGGAGAGCCAGGTACCGATCGGGATCTGGACGAGCAGCGGGTGCACCGGGTGGCCGAGCCAGTGGCCGTGCAGGATGTCGCGGTCCTCCTCGCTGAGGGGGAGCGCGTGCACGGCGCGCTGGATGCCCTGGAGCGGGGGATCGAGCCGTGTGTCGTGCTCGGTCTTCTCGACGGCGGTGAGCACGCGTCCCTGCCGCTCGGGGTCGGGCAGCACGGTACGCAGTGCGCTGGCGCAGGCAAGCAGCTTCTGTGAATAGGACATACAGCCCGGTTCCCGTCAGAAAGCGGAGCAAACGGCACGCGGTCCGGCCCGGCATGCCACCGTCACCGCCGCCATCGCTGCCGCCGCCCGCTGGCACCGCGGGGTCCAGCGCCGTACCGCGGGTCACGCGTCCGCCCGGCCGCCGGACCGCCGAGTGGCCGCCCGCGAGGGCACCGTTCACCGTGGAATGGTGACGGAAAGCCTGAGCGGCAGCGGCGGCAGCGGCGGTGGCGGTGAGCGCGGCGGGAGGAACCGCGGGACGGGACCCGGCCGGTGGCAGCGGGCCCGGCGGCGCCTCCAGCAGACCGGACCCCCCTCGCCCTGGGCCGAACCCCCCGTCGTCGACGGCGACCTTGCCCTCTCCGCGGCGGTGCGCAACGCCGCCCGCGTGCTGATCACGCTGCTGATCGTGGGCGGCGTCGTGCTCGCCTTCACCACCGAACAGGGGCTGCCCGGCTCCCCGTTCTTCACCATCGCCGCCCTCGTCGCGGCCCCGTTCGTCTCGACGCTGGAGACCGCCCTGACGGGTCTGGCCTCGGCGGGCGCGCTGACCGCCCTGCTGCTGCTGAACCACACGACGGACAGGGAGGACGACTTCACGCGCATCGCCACCGTCGCCTGCGTCGGCGTGCTCGCCGTCGGCATCAACCGGCTGCTGCTGCGCATGAACGCCGCCCTCACCTCCGCGCGCACCATCGCCGAGACCGCTCAGCTCGCGGTGCTCCCGATCCCGCCCACCCGCATCGGCGGTCTGCGGATCGCCGTGCGCTACGAGGCGGCGCAGAGCGACGCCCACATCGGCGGCGACCTGTACGCGGTGCACAAGGTGCCGCAGGGGATCCGCATGATCGTCGGGGACGTACGGGGCAAGGGCATCGAGGCCGTACGGACCGTCGCCGTCGTCGTCGGCACCTTCCGCGAGGCGGCGGAGCAGGAGGCGACCCTCGAAGCCGTCGCCTGCCGCCTGGACCGTGCGATGCGCCGCGAGACGCAGGGACGCCAGGACCCTTACGCCCACGAGGACTTCGCCACCGCCCTGCTCGCCGAGATCCCCGTGGGCGACTCCGAGGTGCTGCGCCTCGTCAACCGCGGCCATCCGCCGCCGCTGCTGCTGGCCGCCGGCGGCGCCGAGTTCGTCCACCCCGCCGAGCCCACGCTGCCGCTCGGCCTCGCCGACCTCTCGGACCCGGGCGCCCGTCCGGACAGCGGGGACGAGATCCCCTTCCGCGCGGGCATGCGCGTCCTCCTCTATACGGACGGACTCTCCGAGGCCCGCGACCGATCGGGGACCTTCTTCGACCCCCGGGGCGCGCTGGCCGGACGGGACTTCTCCGGTCCGGAGGCGCTGCTCGACACCGTCCTCACCGAGGTCGGCCAACATGTGGGCGGCGACCTCAAGGACGACCTGGCGCTGGTGGCGGTGGAGCGCCGCGCCGCCGCCAACTGACGCCTCAACTGACGCTCCTTCACAGGCGGTTCACCCGTGACGCACAGCGACCCCACGAGCGGTGCAGAGTGACCGCCTGTCCCGATTGGCCCTTCCTGTCCTGGAAGATGCAGCTCACGTGGCTACAAATCTCACCGGAACCGCTTGGAATCACAGATGCGGCTCGATTAACGTTCCATAACGCAGCGCGGTCGTCACTGCCGTCACGAGAGACGGCTCCGTGCGCCGTCGCCGAATCCTGAACGTGCACCACCCCGAGCCACAACTCGATATCGCTGCACCAAGGGAACCGGGGAACCAACCCCCTGCCAGTCCGGTGGGGATGGGGTGAATCGGCAAGTTCCGCCCGTGGGCGGGCAGTTCGTAGGAGACCTTCCTGCTCCGAACCCGTCAGCTAACCCGGTAGGCGAGAAGGAAGGAAAGGAGAACGCCCCCGTGGCGTCCAACAGGCATGCCCCCGAGGGCACGTACGACCCGTACCGCGAGGACGAAGAGTCCGGCAGATACGGCGCGTACGGCTCCTACGGCGACGACGGCGCGCACCATCCGCACCATCAGACCTCCGGCGGCTTCGGCTCGTACGAACAGGCCGCCGAATACGACCCGTTCGATCCGTACGGCCGGTACGACGCGTACGCCTCGAAGCTGACCGAGGCCTACCCGACGTACGGCGACGGCACGTACGGCGACGGTACGGACGGCAGCGGCCCGTACGGCGGCGCCTACGGCCACGGGAGCGGCGAGTACTACGCGACCGAGGCCTCCTACGCGGCCCCCTACGCGAACGAGCCCTACACCGGGGACTCTTACGCCGCGGACTCCTACACCACGAATTCTTACTCTGCGGACTCCTACGCCGCCGAGCCCTACGCCACGCAGGAGTTCCAGCAGCCCGAGTTCGGCGTCTACGACTTCGGTGCCGGCCAAGTGCCGCCCGTACCGGGCGCGTTCGAGGAGGAGTGGAACCCGACCGAGGAGTCCGTGCGCTCGGTGCGCGGACGGCACAAGCTGGCGAAGCAGCGCGGCGGCAGCATGGCCCGCAGCAGCGCGGTCCTCGGCGTCGGCATGATCGCGGCGGTCGGCGCGGGCGGCATCGCCACCGCGCAGGAGAAGCCCGCCACTTCCATCTCCATGCCGGACGTGGCCGCCGCGGCCGACAAGGCCAAGGACCTGCCCGGCGTCAAGCTGCTCTCCGGCGGCTCCGACGAGGTCGTCGCGGGCCAGCCGCTCACCCAGGGCGCGCTGACGAAGGGCGACACCGACGCGGGCCGCACCGACGCGGGCGAGGCCCTGCGCTCCCGCATCCTCCAGCAGGCGCAGACGCAGCAGTCCGCCGCCGAGGACTCCGCGCGGGCGAAGGCCGCCGACAAGGCCGCCGAGGCGGCGCGGGCCAAGGCCGCCAAGGCGCAGGACAAGGCGGAGGCCGCCCAGCGCAAGAAGGCCGAGGACGCCCGTCTCGCCAAGCTCGCCAAGAGCTTCAAGCTTCCGGTCTCCGGCTACCAACTCACCTCCGGCTTCGGCGAGTCGGGCAGCCTGTGGTCCAACGGCCACACGGGCCTGGACTTCGCGGCCTCCTCCGGCACGCCCATCCGCGCCGTCCACTCCGGCACGGTCACCTCGGCGGGCTGGGCCGGCTCGTACGGCTACCGCACCATCGTGAAGATGGACGACGGTACGGAGCTGTGGTTCTGCCACCAGTCGTCCATGGACGTCTCGTCGGGCCAGAAGGTGCGTACGGGCGAGGTCATCGGACGCGTCGGCTCCACCGGCAACGTCACCGGCGCCCATCTGCACCTGGAGGTCCGTCCCGGCGGCGGCTCGCCGATCGACCCGGCGGCCTGGCTGCGGGGCAAGGGCCTCACTCCCTGAACTCCCTGACGTCAGCCGGGGTGCGGCGGCGCCGGCGGGGTTCCGCCGGCAGCGGAAGAAGCGTCCGTACGGGCACGACCACCGTCCGACGCCGCACCCTTGCTCCGGCTCCCCGCCGCCCGGGCGGCCGTGGTGCCGGAACGGTTCCGGAGCCGTCAACACACCGTGTGCGGCGGCCGGTTGCCCGTCGACGTCCCTCTCCGTACCTGCGTCCGCGCACATCCGCCACCCGCGCACATACCCGTGACCCGCACCGGCCCGGCGCCCACGCCGCCCCGCACAACTCCCCTCCGCACAACTGCCGTACGACTCCGACTCCCCTCCGCACGACAGCCGACGCGATGACCGACGACCCATCGCGCCGCCGCCGCCTCGCACCGTCGAGGTGCGCTGGACCGCACACGACTCGCCCATGCCCCTCGGCGTGACCGGAGGAGGGGACGAGGCGGCGGCGGACGGGGGCCTTACGGCCCGCGAGCGCCCGACCGTACGGCAGGCTCCCCGCCGAGCACGCGCCGGTGGACACGGCGCACTCCCAGCTCCGGCGGCCCTGGTGGACCACCCCCCGACACCAGGGCCGCCGGTTCCCCCGCCCGCCGAATCGCGCGGCGTTCGCGGGGAGCCTGCCGTACGGTCGGGCCCATGTCTGACCACAACTCTCCCGACGCGGCGGCCACCCGGACCTCCGGTCTCGCCGCACGCCGCCTCATCGGCGACCTCTCCGTCTCCCCGCTCTGCCTCGGCGGCAACGTCTTCGGCTGGACGGCCGGCGAATCCGCCTCGTACGACGTCCTCGACGCCTACACCGCCGCCGGCGGCAACTTCATCGACACCGCGGACGTCTACTCGGGCCGGCGGCACGGCGTCGAGGGCGGCATGGACTCCGAGACCGTCATCGGCGACTGGATGGCCGCCCGCGGCAACCGCGACGACGTCGTCATCGCCACCAAGGTCGGCGCACTCCCCGAACGCAAGGGCCTCTCCGCCGCCAACATCAAGGCGGCGGCGGACGATTCGCTGCGCCGGCTGCGCACCGACCACATCGACCTCTACTACACGCACTTCGACGACGAGAGCGTCGAGGTCGCCGAGATCGTCTCGGCGCTGGACGACCTCGTCCGCGCGGGCAAGGTCCGCGAGGTCGGCGCGTCCAACATCTCCCCGGAGCGGCTGGAGGCGTCCCTCACCGTCGGCGCCGACGGCAACGGCTCCGGCTCCGGCGACCGCTCAGGCGGCAACGGCCCGGGCGGACCGGCCCGTTACGTCGCGCTCCAGCCGCACTACAACCTCATGTCGCGGGACACCTACGAGGGCCCGCTCGCCGAGGTCGCCGAACGCCACGGGCTCGCCGTCATGCCGTACTTCGCGCTGGCGATGGGCTTCCTCACCGGCAAGTACCGGCCGGGCAGCACCTCGCAGAGCCCGCGCGCCGAACGGGCGTCGAAATATCTGGAGACCGAGCGCGGCCCGCGCGTACTCTCCGCGCTCGACCGCGTCTCCGAGGCCCACGGCGTCGCCCCGGCGACGATCGCCCTCGCCTGGCTGCTGACCCGCTCCACGGTCACCGCCCCCATCGCGAGCGCCCGCTCCCTGGAGCAGCTCACACCGCTACTGGCCCTGGGCGACGTCGAGTTGACCCCGGAGGAGGCCCAACTGCTCACGGAGGCCTCGCGGTAGCCGCCCGTACGGCTCGTACGTCGCTCGTACGCTCAGGGAGCGCCGCACCCCGACACGACACCCCACAGCCCCGTTGACGGATGTGGCCTGCACGGTGGTTGCCCCGGGACGGAAGTTGCCGAAGAGTTGCCGTCGGCAGAATTCGCGTGCCGGGGTTACCGGGGGAGAGGCGGTCGACGTCGTGGTCGGTTCGAACGGGAGCGCAAGCGGGACGGCGGGACCTTCACGGCGCCGGGTGACGGCGGCCATGGCCTCCGGCCTGGTGGGCGCGGCGGCCTGGACGGCCGGGATGCCCACGGCGAGCGCCGACGAACGGCGTACGGGTACGGGTACGGGTACACACCACCGTGATCCCGCCCACCACGACGTGCTGTTCGTGAGCGCACACCCCGACGACGAGGCGGGGAACCTCTCCACCTTCGGGCTGTGGCGGGAGCGTCTGGGGCTGCGCACCGGCGTCATCACCATCACCCGCGGCGAGGGCGGCGGCAACGCCGTCGGCCCGGAGGAGGGCGCCCCGCTCGGTCTGCTGCGCGAGGACGAGGAGCGCTCCGCGACCGCGCTCGCGGGCATCGAGAACATCTTCTACCTCGACAAGCCGGACTTCTGGTACACGCTGTCCGCCCCGCTCACCGAGCGGATCTGGCACGAGCGGGACGTCCTGGAACGCATCGTCCGCATCGTGCGCATGGCCAGACCGCACACCGTCGTGACGATGGACCCGCGTCCCTTCAATCAGCACGGCGGGCACCAGATGTCGGCGCGGCTGGCGATCGAGGCGTTCTTCCAGGCCGGTCAAGTGACCGCCTTCCCCGACCAGTTGACGTGCGAGGGGCTGCGGCCCTGGCGCACACGGCGGCTGCTGTCCCAGAACCAGAGCTTCGCGGACCTCCTCGGCCCGGACGCGCCCGGCAAGCACCGCACCGACCCGGACACCGGACTGCCCGTCATCGGCGTCTGGTCGGGGCACACCTCGCGTCGGCACGGGGTGTCCTGGGCCCAGGTGGAGCGGAACGCGGCCCGCATGTATCGCAGTCAGGGCTGGGCCGCGCAGGCGCCCAAGGTCCCCACCGATCCCGAGAAGCTGGACTCGGACTGGTTCAGCGTGCTGGCGGAGAAGGGCGAGGCCGTCCGGGCTCCCGTGCGCGAACAGGGCGAACTGCTGCCCGTGTACGCCGAGTTCCGCGCGTGGACGCGGCGCGTGGGACTGCCCTGGCTGGCCAACGCGGCGCAGCCCGACTATCCGGCGGCGCCCTCCACCACCGTTCCCGAGGTCGCCACGGCGCCCGTGCTGAACGGCGTCGAGGGCGAGGGCGAATACCCCGGCCCTGAGCTGCGGTTGCGGCACTGGGAGGGCGACGAGGCGGACGCCTCCGACTGCTCGGCGACCGCGAAGATGTCCCGGCACGGCGACGACCTGTACGTGCTGGTCACCGTCACCGACGACCGGCAGGGCACACCCCTGGACAAGGACGACGCCAAGCGGCACTGGCGCACCGACTCCGTCGAGATCGCCCTCGACCCCCGCGGCGACGGCGACGACACCTCGGTCACCTTCAAGACCGGCATCTTCCCCTTCACCGACGGCGACGGCGGCCCGGCCGCGGAGCGGGACGCCGACAACCGCCAGGGCCCCGCCGCGAAGACCGCACCCGGTATGCGCGTCGCCTCCCGGCTCGGCGACCCGTACCGCGGCTACACCGTCGAGACGAAGATCCCCCTCGGCGAACTGCCGACCGCCGCGGACCCGGAGCGCTTCAGGGCGAACATCCTCGTCTACGACTCCGACACCCAGGACAAGACCGGGCAGACGCGGCTCGCGTGGTCGCCGTTCGGCAGCGCGCAGGCCGATCCGTACGTCTGGGGCAGCGCCCGCCTCGACGGCTACACCCCGCCGCCGGACCGCCCGGCGGACCCGGCCGACCCGCAGATCCCGACGGAGGCGGCACGCAGCGAGGACTCCCCCGCGTCCGTGGAACAGTCCCGCCGCACGGGCGTCCCGCTGGCCGGCGGGCCGCGCCGGAGGCCCTGAACTCCCGGCGTGCCGCGCCCACTTCACGGCCGCTTCACGCCCACTTCACGGACATCGGTCGTCGGACGGCGACGGGACGGGGACGGGTACGGGCGCTTGCGTTCAGCGCCGCGGCTGCCCGTACGCGTGCGTCACGGGCAGCCGTACGACCAGCCGCCGGTCGGCGACCATCGCGGCGCGGTACTCGTCCCAGTCGGGGTGCTCGCCCTGGATTGCGCGGTAGACGTCGACGAGCTCCTCGACGGTCTCGTCCTGCGGATCGGCGGCGACGGGCGTCAGCTCCGCGTCGCCCTCGGCCACCGTCCACGCCCACCCGTCGTCGCTGCGCACATGGAAGCTCGCCCGCGGATCGCGCAGCAGATTACGGGTCTTGGCCCGGTCGGCGGTGACCGAGACCCGGATCAGCCGCCGCGCGGAGTCGTATGTGTAGTTGACGTTCGACAACTGCGGCCGCCCGTCCCGCTTCAGAGTCACCAGCACCCCGAGCCTGTGTTCCCCCAACAACGCCAACAGCCCCTCGTCCACGCTCCGGCCCGTCCTTTCGCCTGTTCGCTTCCGGCCGCCGCCCGCCTCGTCCGGCGGGACAGGTCGGCCTCTCCGTATCGAGCAGTATGCGAGCAACGGCGGCGGGAGCGAGGATGCGCGGAAGGATTCGGCGCGGCCGCGCCCGCCGGCCGACGCGGACAGCCCTCAGCCGGGAGCGCCCATGCCGACCCTCGTCGCCCTGCACGCCCACCCCGACGACGAAGTGCTGCTCACCGGCGGCACGCTCGCCCGTGCCGCCGCCGAGGGGCACCGGGTCGTGGTCGTCGTCGCCACCGACGGATGCATGGGGGAGGTGCCCGCGGGCCAGGAAGCCCCGCGGCTGCGGGAGTTGAGGCAGAGCGCCGCGCTGCTCGGCGTCGCGCGGGTCGTGCACCTCGGGTATGCCGACAGCGGCCACGGCAGGGAGCTGTATCCCGATCCGCCGGACCGGGTGCGTTTCGTACGGGCCGACGCCGAGGAGGCCGCCCGGAGGCTGGCCGGCGTGCTGCGCGAGGAGGGCGCGGAGCTGCTGCTCGGTTATGACGCCAACGGCGGGTACGGGCACCGGGACCATGTGAGGGTGCACCACGTCGCACGGCGCGCGGCCGAACTCGCGGGCACACCAAGGGTGTTGGAGGCCACGGTGCCGCGCGAGGCGTTCGGCCGGCTGCTGCGGCTCGTACGGCTGCTGCGGATCCCTGCGCGGTACGAACCCGAGGCGCTGCGCGGCGTCTTCAGCTCCCGAACGGACATCACCCACGTCGTCCGCGTACGGCGCTACGCCCGCCGCAAGCAGGCCGCGCTCGCCGCGCACCGCAGCGAAGTGGCCGACGGCACGGGACGGATCGCCCCCGCGATGAGGGCGCTGGTGCGGATGCCGGCGCCGCTGTTCGGGCTGCTGACGGGCAGGGAGTGGTTCGTGGAGGTGCGTACGGGGCGCAGCACCCGATGAGCGGCGGGACGGAGCACGGGGGACGGGCCCGGGCTCAACGGCGGCTGGGACGGCCGTTGTTGGCCGCGTACGCCTCGGCCGTCGCCTTCGCGGGGACGATGCCCTCCACCGGGGGAAGCACCGTGCCGCCGTCGCTGCCCGCGTCCAGCGCGACCCCGCAGGGACGGCCCGCGGCCGGTATGACGGAGTCGAGGAGCCGCCAGCCCAGCACCTTGCGGTAGTCCCACTGCTGCTTGCCGCTCTCCCCCACGAGCGTGCCCGGCTGCCGGACGCCGATGCCGGCGTCGCCGCCGCGCTTCGCGAGGCGCGCGAGTTTCTTCTCGTCCGAGAAGGCCAGTATCCAGCGGACTCCGGCGAGTTCGGCGGACCAGATGCCGCCCTGGTCGTCCAGCGGTACGAGGATCTCGCGGTGCCGGAAGCCGTCGAGGAACGCGGTGAACTCCGGCTTCGCCGCGGCGACTTCCGCGCGGACCTGCTCCTCGGCGGCCGCCACGTCGGTCAGTTGCACCGCTGCCCCCAACCCGTCGACCCTCAGCCGTCACACCAGCCCCGTTCGGGGGCATGCTGGCAGCGATACGAGGGGCCCGCAAGTGTCTGCCGTGCGCCGCCGCGGGCGCCCGCAGCGCCGATCACGGGCCGCGTCGCGGGCCCGTGTGCCGAACTGCCGCCGCCCGGCGGCCCGTTGACGTTCCCGTCCGGCCCGCGGAGTACGGGCCGCGGAGTCCACCCCGTACGTCCGCCGCACCGCATGCTCAGCGCCCCGGCCCCACCGGATGCTGGTACGGCCCGTACGCATACGGCGGACCGCCCCAGCCGTGCGGACCGCCCGGCCCCGGCGGACGCGCCTGCTGCCGCTGCCGCCTCAGCTCGACGGCCGAACTGGCCGTCGGCGGGCCCGCGACACCGTGCCGGTGCCACAGGTGGTGCAGCAACTCCTGCTCGCGGGCGTGGAAGTCCGGCGGCGGCGTCCCATGGTGCGCGCGGGCCCGCAGCAGCGCGAGCGCCGTCGCGAAGTGCTGGTATTCGGCGACCGTACGGGCCCCGGTCGGCCCGTGTGTGCGCCGCACATACGACCGCGCCATGGCCCGCGCCCGCATCGACGCCAGCCCCCACGGCTCGGGCTCCTCGAACCAGCCGGCCGCCGCGTACGCGGGAAGCGTGTCGCGGACCGTACGCAGCTCCAGCCGCCGCGACCAGATCGCCAGCCATGTCAGCGCGGCGAAGACCGGGATCATGAAGAGGACGTAGACGAAGAGGAACGTGAAGTCCGGCAGCGACGCGGAGCCGTTCCAGATCGCGTGCAGCAGCGACGCCGTCAGCAGCCCGAGCACCGGGACGAGTATGCGCAGCGTACGGCTGAGACGGGGCAGCGCGGCGACGATGCCGAAGGCGATACCGGTCAGCGCCGTGAAGAGCGGATGCGCGAACGGCGCGACGACGATGCGGATGAAGAACGTCATGGCGGTCACCGACTCGTGCAGCGCGTCAGGACCGAGGAGTTGGTCCTCGCCGAAGGCCGTGCCGAGGTAGAGCACGTTCTCGGTGAAGGCGAACCCGGTGGCGGTGATGCCGGCGACGGCGATGCCGGATATGACGCCGTGGAAGTCCCGCCGCCGGAGAAGGAAGAGCAGCAGGATCGCCGCGCCCTTGGCGCTCTCCTCGACGACGGGCGCGATGACGGTCGAACCCAGTACGTCCGCACGGGAGTTGGCGCCCGCGTCGGAGACGGCCGTCACCAGCCAGTCCGCGGCCAGGCTGTTGGTGAGAAGCGCCACGAGCGTCGCCGCGAACGCGCCCCAGGCGAAGGCGAAGAGATGGTTCCGCCACGGCGCGGGCTCCACGCCGTCGATCCAGCGGAACGCCGCCACGAGCAGCGGCACCGGCAGCACGGCCAGACCCAGCCCCACGAGCAGCCCGAGCGTGCCCGTCTGCTGCTGTACGAGGCCGAGGATGATCAGGCCGCAGAGCGTGAGCAGCGTGATGACCGCCAGCGCGCGCAGCGCCCGGCGGTGCCGGTGCCACCAGGACGGCGTCGCACGCGGCCGGTAACGCCACTCGGCGGGCGACGCCGGCATCGCGGGAAACTGCGGCTGCTGGGCCCAGGCCGGCACGGGGTGCGTATACGGCTGCGGTCGGGGCCCCGGTTGGTGCTGCGGCTGGTGCTGCGGCTGCGGCGGCTGCTGCCGGTGGAGCGGATGCACGTACGGCTCTGGCTGGGACTGCGGTTGAGGCTGAGGCGCGGGCTGCGGTGGCGGCCCGCCGTACGGCTGCGGATCGGCGCCGCCGTCGGTTCCGCCCGTCGTGCCCGTCCCGTCCGCCCCGCTCACGCCGGTCCCGACGGTGTCGGAACCCGTCACGTCGTTCCCGGTCACGTCCCCGGCGCCGCCCGTGGGCGTGCCCGTGCCCGCGTCGTCGCGGCCGTCCGCCGGGGAGGCGTCCGCGTGCGGGGGCACCTCGCGTGCGCGGGAAGGTTCGTCGTCCACCACTCGACAGTAACCAGGCGGGCGGCGGCCCGTAGCGCAGTGCCCGGTTTTGGCGGAGGTGCGGAGCCGACGATGATCGGCGGGCCTGGCCGGAGCCGGTGCCGTTCACCCGTTTGGACTGATTTGCCCGTGGATGTTCTGGTACGGGCGTGCAGTCGTCGACTCACGGGTTTTGCCTGGAGGTGGAGCGATACGCCATTGGGAGTAGGAGGCTCTTCATGATCTCCCAGGAGCAGATCCCCGCAGTGGTCGACCACATGATCTACGACCCTGACGGCAAGAAGATCGGCGAGGCACGCCACGTCTTCCTCGACGAGCGCACGGGCGAGCCGGAGTGGGCCACGGTCCGCACCGGACTGTTCGGCACGCAGGAGACGTTCGTACCCATTCAGGAGGGACGCGTCGTCGGTGACAACATCGAGGTGCCCTTCCACCGCACCAAGGTGCGGGACGCACCTCACATGGACGTCTCGAAGGGCCGCCTCACCGAGCAGCAGGAACGCGAGCTCTACAGCTTCTACGGCTTCGAGTGGGACGACGGCACACAGCGGTCGGCCGGCGACGAGGCCGGGACGGGAGCCGGAGCCGAAGGCGCGGCCGGAGCCGCCGGAGCGGCGGGCGCCGCCGGTGCCGCGGG
>NZ_LJGW01000040.1:0-135 GCF_001751255.1 Streptomyces nanshensis
CGGCTCGGCCCGCGTACTGCAAGCCGGCGACTGCGCGGAGAGCTTCGCCGACGACGGCGCCGCACGCACCGCGGCCAAGGCGGCGGCGCTGGCTTCGCTCGCGGGCCGTGTGCACGAGCGCACCGGAGAGGACGT
>NZ_LJGW01000040.1:286-4325 GCF_001751255.1 Streptomyces nanshensis
TCCCCTGCGGCCGACGCCCGTTCGCGGCGGCACGACCCACACCGCATGCTGCGGGCGCACCGGGCCGCGTCCCGTGTGCTGGGCGCGCTGCGCGCGCACCACGGGGACGGCGCCGCCGACACCCCCGGCGGCGCGGGAGGCCCGTGGGTGTGCCACGAGGCGCTGGTGCTGGACTGGGAGGAGTCCCTGCTGCGCACGGACCCCGTGACCGGGGGCTCGTTCCTGTCCTCCACGCACTTCCCGTGGGTCGGTGCCCGTACTCGACAGCCCGAAGGCGCCCATGCAAGGCTGCTCGCCTCGGTCGTCAACCCCGTCGGGTGCAAGATCGGGCCGTCCACCGATCCGGAGGATGTGATCCGGCTGTGCGAGGTGCTCGACCCGGAGCGCGAACCCGGGAGGCTGACGCTGATCGTGCGCATGGGGGCCCCGGCCCTTCCGGAGCTGCTGCCCGAAGTGGTGCGCCGCGTCCGGCGGGCCGGGCATCCCGTCGTCTGGCTCAGCGATCCGATGCACGGCAACACCGTGCGCACCCTGTCGGGGCGCAAGACCCGGTACTTGGACGATGTGATCGAGGAGGCCCGCTGCTTCATGCGGGTCGTGGAGAGCGCGGGAGCGCATCCCGGGGGCCTGCATCTCGAGGTCGCGGACCGCGAGGTGACGGAGTGCGTGGGCGGGCCCGTCGCCGACGAGTCCCAACTGGCCGCTCGGTACGAGTCACTGTGCGATCCCAGGCTCTGCCCCGAGCAGGCCCGCATGCTGATCGACGCCGTCCTGTGAAGGGCGGTGCGCTTCCGGCGACCGGGCCGCGTCGCCGCTGTCCCGTACAGAGAACAACGAACGAGCGAGAGTGAGCCGATGAGTCAGATGCCGCACTCTGCGGGGCCTTCCGGCGCCGGGACCGACGCGGACGTGGTCGTGGTCGGCTGCGGTCCGGTCGGCCTCGTCCTGGCCCTTCTGCTGGCGCACCGCGGGTGGCACGTGGTCATCCTGGAGCAGTACCCCGACCAGTACCCGTTCCCGCGCGTCGTGGCGTTCGACGGGGAGACGGCACGCAACTTCGCCTCCGCGGGAATCGGGGAGTCGCTGCAGGAGCTGGGCGAACCGCTGGGCGAGTACGTCTTCCAGAACGCGGCCGGGCAGCGGCTGCTGAGTTTCGAGGCGCCCTACCGGCCCGACCGTGACGGCTGGCCGAAGGCCACGGTGATGCACCAGCCGACGTTCGAGTCGGCTCTGCGGGCGCACGCGGCGACTCTGCGGAACGTGCGGCTGCTGACGGGGCACCGGGCCGAGGACATCGCCGACCACGGGGACCGTGTGGAAGTGCGGGCGCCGGGCCCCGAGTTGGGTGACAGCCCGCTGACGGCCCGCTGGGTCGTCGGCTGCGACGGCGCGAACAGCTTCGTACGGGAACGCATCGGCGCGAAGGTGACGGATCTGGGCTTCACGCATGACTGGCTGCTGTGCGACGTCGTCTTCCACGAGCCGCGCGAGTTCGCGCCGAACGACGTGCAGATCTGCGACCCGGCACGTCCCACGACGATCGTCGCCAGCGGAAGGGGCCACCGCCGCTGGGAGTTCATGCGGCTGCCCGGCGAGACCAACGAGGAGCTCAGCACGGTCGAGCGCATGTGGGAGCTGCTGGAGCCGCACGGTGTGACCCCTGAGAACGCCACGCTGACCCGCAACATCGTCTACACCTTCCAGGCTTCGACGACGGACAAGTGGCGTGCCGGGCGGATGCTGCTGGCCGGTGATTCGGCGCACCAGATGCCGCCGTTCGCCGGTCAGGGCATGTGCTCGGGCATCCGGGACGCGGCCAACCTCGCCTGGAAGCTGGACCTTGTGCTCGGCGGCGTCGCGGGGGAACGGCTGCTGGACACCTACCAGACCGAGCGCGGCAAGCAGGTGCGGCACACCATCGACATGTCGGTCGAGGTCGGCAAGATCGTCTCCGAGCTGGACGCCGAGGCGGCGAAGCGCCGGGACGCGTACCTGCTGGCGATGAAGGAGGACGCCCCGGAACGTGACGTGGCGCCTTCGTTCTT
This sequence comes from Streptomyces nanshensis, assembly GCF_001751255.1. Lineage (GTDB taxonomy): Bacteria > Actinomycetota > Actinomycetes > Streptomycetales > Streptomycetaceae > Streptomyces > Streptomyces nanshensis_A. Next base: position 2,332 of record NZ_LJGW01000040.1, read on the forward strand.
CCCTCTGGAGGACGGCGTCCTGCGTCGCGACGCCCGTTCCTCCGGCGGACCTGCGGGCGGCCTCATGCCGCAGGGACGGGTGGCACGCGGCACGGAGAGGGCCCTGTTCGACGACGTCGTCGGCCGCGGCTTCGCCCTGGTCACCACGCTCGACCCCTACGAGGTGCTGGACCGGAAGAACCTGGCGTTCCTGGAGCGGCTGGACGCCCACCTGGTGCGGGTGCTGCCGGTCGGCACCCCGCCGAAGCACGTCGCGGCGCACGAGGTGGTCGACGTGGAGAACGTCTACGTTCCCTTCCTCGACGGCGCCGGATGCGCGGCGGCGCTGGTCCGCCCGGACTTCCACATCTTCGGTACGGCGCGCGACCGTTCGGACCTTCCGCGGCTGGTGGGCGACCTGCGGCGGCAGCTCACGGCGACGGCGGCCCTCTCCCGGGCGCCCCTCGCGGCGCGCTGACGCGAGGGGCGCGCAGCCGGATCGGCGGGATCGGCGGGATCGACGGGAGGGGCGCGCAGGGGCGCAGGGGCACGGCCTCCGGCGCGGCCCGCCGGGCCAGGTCCCGGACGCCTGTCAGGCGCTGTCGGGGAGATACGCCTGGAGTACGGGCGGCAGGTCGCGCCGGTGCTTCACGTTCAACTTGCGGTAGACGCGGGTGAGATGCTGCTCGATGGTGCTGGGCGTGATGCACAGCCGGGCGGCGATCTCCCGGTTGGTGTGGCCCGCGGCGGCCAGGGCGGCGGCGCGGCGTTCCGCGTCCGTCAGCGTCCCCAGGCCGTCCGGCGGGGGCTCCTCCCGCTCCCCGCTCTCCGACCGGGTGCGGCTGGGCAGCAGCTCCTCGCACAGCTCCTCCGCGCCGCACGCCTTGGCCACGTGCCACGCCCGCCGGGCCACGGTCCAGGCACGCCGGTGTGCCCGCAACTCCCGGTGGGCGGCGCTCTGATCGGCGAGCGCGCGGGCCAGTTCCCACTGGTCGCCGCGCTCCTCCAGGATCGCCACGGCCTCCGCCAGAAGCTGCATCCGGTTGTGGGGCGAACTGAGTGCCGCCAGCAGCCGCAGCGCACAGCCGCGGGTCCGGGAGGCGCCCGGACCCAGCTTGGCGAGCTGCTCGTTGACCAGGCGCCGCGCCTCGTTCCGGTCGCCGCCCTGGCGCAGCCATGTCTCGGCGGTGCAGGTGCGCCACGGCACGAGTCCGGGCATGTCCAGCCCCCACTGCGTCATCAGTTCGCGGCAGGAGAGGAAGTCCGCGGCGGCCGCGTAGTACCGGTCGGTGGCCAGGTAGTGCCGGCCGCGGGCGTGCAGGTAGTGCAACCCGTAGCGCGTGTGGAACATCGCCTCCGGCGTCGGTTCGCTCAGGTGCGCGGCGGCCTCGTCGTGACGTCCCATGGCGGTCGCGGCAAGCACCAGGACGCTCAGGGGCAGTCCGGCGGCAACGCCCCACGCAGGCGGCGGCAGCAGCGACAGCGCATGTCCGGCGTACTCGGCGGCGGACGTCAACTCGCCGCAGCGCAGCGCGATTTCGGCTCGTGCCGCGGCGAAGTACGCCTGCGGCACGGTCTGACCGTCCCGCAGGCTCTCCTCCAGCAGCCGCTCGCACCAGGGTTGGGCGGCCTCCGGACGGTCGGCGTAGACGAGCGTGTACAGCGCCAGCAGCGCCGATTCGACGCCCCAGACGGTGGCGTCGCTGGGGCGTGCGGCCTGGAGTACGTGTTCGGCCTCGGCGACCGCGGTCTCCACCGAGCCCTGGCCCAGCACCTGGGCGAGAGCGGCCGCCGACGTCAGCAGCGGCCGCACATGCGGGCCGGCCGTACCGGCCGCCGGCGGTTCGGGCTCCCATGGACCTCGCCGTGCCAGCCGGGGATGGGTGCAGGCCAGCCACATCTCCACCGCGTGCAGTTCGGCCGCCTCGCGCGGCTGCGGGTCCGCCCCCGCACGGCGGGCGCGCTGGAGAGCGGCGGCAGCGTCGTCGGTGCGGCCGTGGTGCGACAGCGTCACG
>NZ_LJGW01000014.1 GCF_001751255.1 Streptomyces nanshensis
CGCTGTCACGGAAGGGGCGCGGGCCGGTCCGCCGCCGGGCCCGGACGGGAGGTCCGGGCGGAGTGGCCGGAGCCCTCAACAGGGGCGCCGGCAGGGCCGGTTCGGCTCACCGGGGTGGCGCTTGCGCCGCTCTCCCCGCCCTGCTCTCCGCCGCGTTCCGCACGGGGAGCGTGAGCCGTGCACTACGGAATACCCGAGTTGCGGTAAAAATCACATTTGCCTACGCTTCCGAAGATGAGTGCTCGCGCCCTCCGCGCCGCCCCGGCGCCCAGCACCGCGGCGCCGGCCTCAAGTCCCGTACGTACGCACCGGGTTGAGACGGTACGACCGCGCTCCCGCCCGGTCCGTACGCCACAGGCGTCCCGTACGCCTCGGGCGTCCCTCGGCACACCCCGCCCGTACCCGCCGGCGGCACCGTGAGCCTCCGCAACCCCCGCAACCCCCGCATCGCGGACGACCTGCTGCGCCGCGGCGAGCACGGCTACGAGCAGGCACGCGACGAGGCCGTCTGGAACGGCCTCACGCCGGACCGCTTCCCCGAGGCGATCGTACGGGCCGCCTCCCCGGCGGACGTTACGGCGATCCTCGCGTACGCCCGCGAGAGCGGGCTGCGCGTATCGGTGCGCTCCGGCGGGCACCACTGGTCCGGCCCGACGCTGCGCGACGGTTCGCTGCTCCTCGACCTCTCCCGGCTGGGCGACTGCCACGTCGACCCGGAGTCCGCGACGGCCACCGTGGGACCCGCCGTCACGGGCGGCACCCTCGCGGCCGCCCTGGCACCGCACGGCTTCTCCTTCCTCACCGGCCACTGCCCGGAGGTCGCCCTCGGCGGCTATCTGCTCGCCGGCGGACTCGGCTGGAACTCCCGCGCCATGGGCCCCGCCTGCCGGTATATCGAGGAGGTCGAGGCGGTCACCGCCGACGGCCGTACGGTTCTCTGCGACGCGTCGCACAACGCCGACCTCTTCTGGGCGGCGCGCGGAGCGGGACCCGGCTTCTGCGCCGTGGCCACCCGCTTCAAGCTGCGGCTGCTCCCCTCTCCCGGCGCCATCACGACCGCATCCTTCACCTTCGCCCTGGACGGGCCCGACGCGGACGCCGTGTCCGACGAGGCCGTACGCGTGGGCAGTTGGGCGCTGCGCGCCGCCCGGGAGACGCCGCCGAACGTCGAGACCAGCCTGGTCCTCCAGGCACCGGACACCGCCGCCACCTCCGGTACGGGCGGGGCCGGGCCCCGGCTCCGCATCGACGCGACCGCCTTCGCCGACACCCCGGACGACGCGGTACGGGCCCTCGACCCGCTCGCCGCCTGCCCCTTCGCCGACGAAGCCCTCGAAGCCCTCGAAGCCGAGGAACCGCACCCGACGGACGTCCGTACCCTGTACGAGGGCGCCGGAGCGGCGGGAACGACCGGACCGTCCGGACGGCGCCATGCCGTGGACACCCTCTGGTCGCCCGACCCGTACGAGACCCAACTCGCCCGCGCCGCACGGCTGATCGCCCGCGCTCCCTCCCCGGACTCGTACGTACTGCTCCCCGTCGAGCCCGTCGCCCGCGACGAGAACGCGCTGCGGCACATGGCCTTCTCGGCGCTCGGCGCGTCCTATCTCGCGGCCTTCGCGATCTGGGACGACCCGGCAGCGGACGAGGCCGGCATCCGCTGGCTGCGCGCCGGCATGGACGCGCTCGACCCGTACGGCACCGGCAGCCACTACGTCGGAGAGGCGGACCTCACGGCGGGCCCCGCACGCTCCCGGCGTTCGTACGCGCCCGCCGACTGGGAACGGCTGCGGCACGTACGCGAACGATGGGACCCCTCGGGCCTCTTCCACGGTTTCCCCGTGCCCTGACCTCTGGCCCCTGGCCCCTGTGCCCTGACGTCGTGCCCCGACCACGGCCGGACGCCGCTTCGGCGTTGTTTCGGCCAGGCCCGAAAGGTGTGCACACGCCGCCGCGTAGCGGCCAGGCTCATGTGGGGCAGCGGTGCTCCGGGCGTTCCGGGGGAGGGCCGGAGCACCGCGACCCGAACCGGGTGCGTACCCGGGTGCGTACCGGCTCGCCCCTACGGCCGCGCACCCCGCGCCGACGTCCGGGCCCGCCCTTACGCTCGTGCCACGGGGCCGACTCGTCCCTGCGCCCCGGGACCGGCGGTGTACGTCATGCCCGAACTCCCCGACGTCGAAGGCTTCCGCAAGGTCCTCGACTCCTGCGCCCGCGACCGTCCCATCCGACGGGTCGAGGTGTACGACGCGGGCGTTCTGCACGGCGTGACCGGCGACCGTCTGCGCCGTGAACTGGAGGGCCGCCGCTTCACCGAGCCCGCCCGCCACGGCAAGTGGCTCCTCGCCCCCACGGACGGCGAGGACGACGGCGACGGCGCGGCCGGACCCACCCTGCTGCTGCACTTCGGCATGACGGGCCGCCTGGTGTGCTGCGCGTCCGGCGACGAACGGCACGCATACGACCGCGTCGCCTTCACCCTCGACGCCGGTCGGCAACTCCGCTTCCGCGACCAGCGCAAGCTCAAGGGCCTCTGGCTGGCCGACGCGTCGGAGGTCGCGCGCACCCTCGACGCCCAGGGCCCGGACGCCGCCGCCGTCTCCCGCGGCGAGTTCGACGAACTGCTCCACGGCCGCCGCGGAATCCTCAAGTCCGCCCTCACCGACCAGTCGCTGATCGCCGGCATCGGCAATCTGCTCGCCGACGAGATCCTCTGGCGGGCCCGCCTCCACCCCTCCCGCCGGGCCGGCGCGCTCACCGACGCCGAACGCGCCCGTCTGTACCGGGACATGCGCTCCGTGCTGCGCGCCTCCGTCCGCGCCGAGTGCGTACCGCCCCGCCGCTCCTGGCTCACCGGACACCGCGACGAGGCGGACGGGACGTGCCCCCGCTGCGGTACGCCGCTGCGCCACGGCCGCACCGCGGGCCGCAGCACCGTCTGGTGCCCGTACTGCCAGCCCGCGAGCCCGAACTCCTGACGGCCCCTGACGCCCCTGTGCCGTTCTCGTGCCGGTCCCGTGCCGTTCCGCGGGCCGCGCATCCGCTGCGGTGGCCGAGCCGTACGAGGTGGCGCAAACTGCCACAGGGGGGACGGAATGCGCCCGAACGTGTGGCCGGAGGGCAGTCTCATGAGTGGAAACAAAGCCGTCGCCTACATAGAACCCGGCGTCGTCGAAGTACAGACGATCGACTATCCCGACCTCGAACTGCACGACGGTCCCGGCGTGGACCCCCACAACGTGGGCCGCAAGTGCCGCCACGGCGTGATCGTCAAGGTCCTCGCGAGCAACATCTGCGGCAGCGACCAGCACATGGTGCGCGGCCGCACCACCGCCCCCTCGGACCTCGTCCTCGGTCACGAGATCACCGGCGAGGTGGTCGAGACGGGCCCGGATGTGGAGTACATCCACACCGGCGACATCGTCTCCGTTCCGTTCAACATCGCCTGCGGACGCTGCCGCAACTGCAAGGAGCGCAAGACGGGCATCTGTCTCAACGTCAACCCGGCCCGTCCCGGATCCGCCTACGGCTACGTGGACATGGGCGGCTGGGTGGGCGGCCAGGCCGAGTACGTCATGGTCCCGTACGCCGACTTCAACCTGCTCCGCTTCCGCGACCGCGACCAGGCGCTGGACAAGCTCCTCGACCTGACGATGCTCTCCGACATCTTCCCCACGGGCTTCCACGGCTGCGTGAGCGCGGGCGTCGGCCCGGGCAGCACCGTCTACATCGCGGGCGCGGGCCCCGTCGGCCTCGCCGCGGCGGCCTCGGCCCAACTGCTCGGTGCCGCCGTCGTCATCGTCGGCGACCTCAACGAAGAGCGCCTCGCCCAGGCCCGCAGCTTCGGCTGCGAGACGGTCGACCTCACCAAGGGCTCACCGCCGGACCAGATCGAGCAGATCGTCGGCGAACCCGAGGTCGACGCGGCCGTCGACGCCGTCGGATTCGAGGCGAAGGGCCACGGCAGGAACGCCGGCGAGGCCCCCGCGACCGTGCTCAACACCGTGATGGACGTCGCGAGGGCGGGCGCCTCCATCGGCATCCCCGGCCTGTACGTCACGGAGGACCCCGGCGGCGTCGACAGCGACGCCCAGACCGGCTCGCTCAAGATGCGCCTCGGCCTCGGCTGGGCCAAGAGCCAGAGCTTCACCACGGGCCAGTGCCCGGTGATGAAGTACCACCGCCAGTTGGCGATGGCGATCCTGCACGACCGCGTACAGATCGCGAAGGCGGTCAACGCCCAGGTCATCTCGCTGGAGGACGCCCCGCGCGGCTACGCCGAGTTCGACAGGGGCGCGAGCCGCAAGTACGTGCTGAATCCGCACGGCGCACTGGACCGCTTCCAGAAGGCCGCCTGACCCGGGCCCTCGCGCGGCCGATGTGAGACGCGGGCGCGTGCGGGCATGCGAAAGGGGCCGGACCACGAGGTCCGGCCCCTTTCCGTACCCGAAGGGGTGTGGTGGCTCAGAGGGCCAGGCCGAGGGTCCCGTCGCCGCCCGCACCGGACTCGGAGTCGCCGCCGGTGTTGGTGTTGTTGCCGTTGCCGATGCCGCAGACCTGCTGGGTCGTGTCCGACAGGGCGTCACCGGAGCCGCCGATCCCGAGGGAGCCGATGTTGATCAGGCCGACCTGGGTGGTCTCGGTGTCGCCGCCGGCGTCCTGGTTGCAGATGACCCGGGGCACGGGGCCCTGGCCTTCGCCACCGTGGGCCGAGGCGACGCCGACACCGAGCACGCTGGCGCTACCGACCATGGTGGCCACAAGAGCGGCTTCGCGAAGCTTGCGCATTTCTTCTCCACTTCGATGAGGCTAGACACGATCGGTAATCGATCGCTTGCACGCAGTGACACACCTTATTTGCGGCCTTTTCCGGATCAAGAAGCAACACGCCGTCGCGCGCCGATTGCCGCGCCCGGCTCACACGTGTCGCACAACGCGAAGGCTCGACCGCGGGAAGCGCACCGCGAGCCGAGGGCGAACCGGTGGCGACGGTTATCCGCTCCGTACGGCTGCGATCCGCTCCGCCTCGGGCTCACCGAATCTCGTCGCGCGAGACGGTATTCCCGGGCATCTATTCCGGACGGGATTTCCCCGCGTCCGGCGCCGACGACGGAACGGGAAACGGAAGTCACCCGGGCCGCGTCGGCGACAGATTTCGCCGGCTGCCCCCGTACATGCGAAACGGGCAGTCCAGGGGCCGAACCCGGATCGGATTCTGGAGCCCCTGAACTGCCCGGAAATCGCGAAGAGTCAGGCGCCGGTCGTGATGCCGACCGTCCCGTCGCCGCCGGTGCCGGACTCGGCGTCGCCGCCGGTGTTGGTGTTGTTGCCGTTGCCGAGGCCGCAGCTCTGCTGGCTGGTGGCCGAGTCGGCGTCGCCGGAGCCGCCGATCAGGGCGTCGCCCACGTTGATCAGGCCCGTCACCGCGGTCTCGCTGTCCTCGCCGCCGTTCTGGGCGCAGGCGAAGAGCGGCGGGTCGACCTCACCGGCCGCAGCGACGCCGGCGCCGAGCATGCCGAAGGTGCCGATCACGGTGGCCGCTACGGCGGCCTTGTGAAGCTTGCGCATGTCAATTCCTCTTTCGTGAGGACGAATCACGTTGCGTGCTCGTCCGGATGCAGACGGCGTCAAAGGTATTGGGAAGGTTTTGTTCTGCTTTGTCGCAACACGCTGTTTCGGCGAGACCGGCGGAATCGCCTCCCGATTGCTTCATTCGCCTTCGCCAAACAGAACGGGCAGTCCGGGGACCTTGTGAGGTCCCGGGACTGCCCGTTGAGAGCGGCGTCGTATCAGAGCGCCAGGCCGACGGTTCCGGCGCCGCCCGCTCCGGACTCGGCGTCGCCGCCGGTGTTGGTGTTGTTGCTGTTGCCGATGCCGCAGACCTGCTGCGTCGTGTTCGAGGCGGCGTCGCCGGAGCCGCCGATCAGGGCGTCGCCCACGTTGATGGTGCCGTCCACGTCGGTCGTGGAGTCGCCACCGTTGCTCTGGGCGCAGGTGAAGGAGACCGGCTCAGGCTCGTGGTGGCCGCAGGCGGCGGCGGCACCGGCGCCGAGGATGCCAACGCTGCCGACCATGGTGGCCACGACGGCGGCCTTCTGAAGCTTGCGCATGTCAATACCTCTTCCGTGAAGACTGGTCACGATCTGTGCCCGTCCAGATGCAGACAGTGCTCAACGTATGGGCAAGTCCCGTCGTTTCCTGTCGCAACACGCGGCTTTTTGCCGGAGTCGGGGGCGGTGGCGCGTGCCGTACGTACGTCGAGGACGCGGACCGGCTCCCCGTGCGGGCCGCCGGTGCGGGCGTCCATGGAGCCTCGCGGTCCGCGGCTTTCCGGGCACGGAAAACGGGCAGTCCCGGGCCGATGCGTGATCGGAGCCCGGGACTGCCCGCGGGGTGAGGCGTGTGTCAGAGCGTGAGCCCGATGGTTCCGTCGCCGCCGACGCCCGACTCGGCGTCGCCGCCGGTGTTGGTGTTGTTGCTGCTGCCGATGCCGCAGACCTGCTGAGTCGTGTTCGCCGTGGCGTCGCCGGAGCCACCGAGGGCCAGCTCGTCGATGCCGACCAGGCCGTTCTGCGCTTCCTCGGTGTTGTCCCCGCCGTTGCTCTGGCTGCAGCTGAAGAGCGGCGGCTCGTGGTCCTCGCCGGCCGCGGCGACACCCGCGCCCAGCATGCCAACGCTGCCGACCATGGCGGCCACGACTGCAGCCTCGCGAAGCTTGCGCATGTCTGTTCCTTTTCCCGTGGTGGCTTGATGCGGTCCGTAGTCGACCGCATCGATACGGTGACGAATGTAGGGCGGGGATCGACGCTATCTGTCCAGGAACACGCCGTTTGTTCGCAATGGCCGCCAGAAATATGACCGGCGGCGACCGGAGGCTGCGGCCGGGATTGCGCTGGGAACGTGGGGCCGTCGGCGCCGGGCGGGGAAGTGCCCGCGTCCGGGGCGGGGGCGTAAGACACCGTCCGCGTACGGGAGTTGGGACGGCTGCCGGTGGCCCGCGCGGAGGGCGCGGGCCACCGGAGCATGCGGGAGGGAGCCCGGGTGGTCAGTCCTGGTAGACCAGGGTGCCCCGCTGGCCGTGCTCGGCCGCGGCGCCGTTCGCGAAGGCGTCCTCGACGGCGGCCTTCTCCGAGTCGTCCGGGTTGGCGTTGGTGCAGGACGTGCCCGCGCTGGCCCCGGACATCAGGCTGGAGCACGGGCCCGGCTTGACGTCGGGCAGGCCCAGGATGTGGCCCAGTTCGTGGGAGGCGATGCGGACGACGTCGTGGCCCTCGTCCACCGCCTCGCGTCCCATGTAGACGGTGCCGTTGCCGAGGCTGGTGGTGACCGTGCGCGGCCAGCCGTCGTCGGCGACGATGCGGATGTTCGCCTGCTCGCCCTCCTTGGCGGGTTCGAGACGTACGGACGTGACGCTCTCGTTCCATACCTTCGCGCCGCTGTCCACCGCGTCGGCGAACTCGGCGGATTCGCCGGCGTCGTAGGTGAGGACCACCGGATCGGCGGCCTGGGCCTGGGCCTGGTGCGGAGCTTGGGCGGGGGCGGCCATCGCCTGGCCGGTGAGCAGGGTGAGGGTCGCCAGTATTGCGACGAGGGCCGCTCTGACGGCGTTACGGACCAACACATCAGCCTCCTGGTGGGGGACAGAGCTCAGGTGTCGGCGTGTACATGCCCGCGTTGGCGCGGCGGACTTCTCCGCGGCGGAAATGCCGCGGCGTGTGTCTCGGCGGGGATCGTGCGACGCGAAGTCGCGCTGCTCGTACGGGAGTTGGGGCGTACGTGGTCGTGACCGGTCAGCGAGGGGGCGAGCGTGGGCGAGGCGCGTGCGGGCGGCTGAGCCGTTCGAGGGGTGAGGGGCAGCGGCGACCTCTCCATCCGGGGCCGGGCCGGTGCGGCGGGCTAGCGTGTCCGCACTTCCAGGACGAAAGCGCCCTTTTGTGTGCGGAACGGCCGTTCATGCGCTCTGGAGTTCCATGGAGTGAGAGAGGAAGAGCCAGTCATGTCCAACCACTTCACCGGCCTCAGTCTCGGGTCGCCGCTCGGCGATCAGCGGCTCGACCTGTGTGACCTGTACGCCTTCCAGGCACCCGGCGATTCGAGCCGGACCGTTCTCATCCTCAACGCCAATCCCAACGCCGATGCCCTGCACCCCGATTCGGTGTACCGGCTGAACATCGACAACGACGGCGACGACCTCACGGACATCGCCTTGAGCTGGGTCTTCAGCCCGGCGGCGTCGGACGGTTCGCAGACCTACAGCGTCTTCATGGCGACCGGTGCGCAGTCCCGCGAACCGGAGGCGGTCGGGACCGAGATCGTCTCGGACGCCGCCGTGTCCTTCGGACCCGAGGCCAACGTGATCAGCGCCGGCGACTACAAGGTGGCCGCCGGCAGCCGCAGCGACGCCTTCTTCTTCGACTTCGAGGGCATCACGAACCTCTTCGACACCAGCGGCAAGCGGAACTTCACCTCGCCGCATCTGGACGGCGATTCACCGTGGACCGGCGTCGACTCCAACACCACGGCCAACGTCTTCTCCATGGCCATCGAACTGCCCACCGCCGAGCTGGCCCCCGACCCGGAACTGCGCATCTGGGGCCGGTGCAGCGTCCGCCGCGACGGCCGGCTCGTCCACGCGGACCGGGCCGGACACCCCTCCGTCAGCAGCTTCTTCAACACCGACGACACCAAGGAGGAGTACAACGCCAGCGAGCCGGTGAACGACCGTGCCAGGTGGACCGATCAGTTCGTCCACCTGCTGGGTCACACCGGCGGCTACTCGCGCGCGGAGGCCGTCGCCGCGCTCGACGAGCACGGCATCCTGCCGGACGTGCTCCACTTCGACCCCTCCAAGCCGGCCGCCTACCCCAACGGCCGGACGTTCACGGAGGACGTCATCGACATCCGCGTCGCCTTCCTCACCAAGAACGAGGCGCCGCCCACCGGTCTGAGCCCGCACACCGACACCCTCGACCGGTTCCCGTACCTCGGCGAACCGCACCCGGCGGCCACCTCCTGACGGACTCCGGCGGGAGACATCCGGTCAACTGCCGTACGGGCGCCGGATTTTTCCGTGACCGTCTGCGTACGCATCCGGAAGTGGCGCGGGAGTACGGCGAGTTGAAGCGGCGCGCCGCCGAGAACGACGAAGGCCCCGGCCGGTCTCCCGGTCGGGGCCTTCGTGACAGCCCGGTGAGGCTGGGCGGAGGATACGAGATTCGAACTCGTGAGGGGTTGCCCCCAACACGCTTTCCAAGCGTGCGCCCTAGGCCACTAGGCGAATCCTCCGCCGCAAACACTACAAGACGCCGGGGCGTGCTTGCGAACTCGATCCCCCCTGCGGGCATCGGGTACTGTGGGGCGCAGCCCCTCACGTGGCGCTATCTCTCTGAACTCCCCCAGGGCCGGAAGGCAGCAAGGGTAGGAGGGCTCTGGCGGGTGCGTGAGGGGCGTTCGCATGTGCGGGCGGGGCGCTCAAGATCGTTGCGGGGCCGGGGAATCGGGCTTCCGTACGGTCGGCGGAACGCGGGCGTGACTTGTCGGTCGGCACCGATATCGTCGGGGGCGTGTCGTCTCTCGCCCTGTACCGCCGGTATCGCCCCGAGACCTTTGCGGAGGTCATCGGGCAAGAGCACGTGACCGAACCGCTTCAGCAGGCGCTTCGCAACAACCGCGTCAATCACGCGTATCTCTTCAGCGGGCCGCGCGGCTGCGGCAAGACGACCAGCGCGCGCATCCTGGCCCGCTGTCTCAACTGCGAGCAGGGGCCCACGCCTTCGCCCTGCGGCGAGTGCCGCTCGTGCCGTGACCTCGCGCGTAACGGGCCGGGGTCGATCGACGTGATCGAGATCGACGCGGCGTCGCACGGCGGTGTGGACGACGCACGGGAGCTGCGGGAGAAGGCGTTCTTCGGGCCCGCCTCCAGTCGTTACAAGATCTATATCGTCGACGAGGCGCACATGGTCACCTCGGCGGGCTTCAACGCTCTGCTGAAGGTGGTCGAAGAGCCGCCCGAGCACCTGAAGTTCATCTTCGCGACGACCGAGCCGGAGAAGGTCATCGGCACGATCCGGTCGCGTACGCACCACTATCCGTTCCGGCTGGTGCCGCCCGGGACGCTCCGTGACCATCTGGCCGAGGTGTGTGAGCGGGAGTCGATCCCCGTGGCGGACGCGGTGCTTCCGCTGGCCGTACGGGCCGGGGCCGGGTCGGTGCGCGACGCGATGTCGGTCATGGACCAGTTGCTGGCGGGCGCGGGGCCGGAGGGCGTGACGTACGCCATGGCCACGGCGCTGCTCGGCTACACCGACAGCGCGCTGCTGGACGAGGTGGTGGCGGCCTTCGCGGGTGGGGACGGTGCGCGGGCGTTCGAGATCGTCGACAGGGTCATCGAGGGCGGCCACGATCCGCGGCGCTTCGTGACCGATCTGCTGGAGCGGCTGCGGGACTTGGTGATCATCGCGGCGGTTCCGGAGGCCGTGGAGAAGGGGCTCGTCGAGGCGCCCGCCGAGGTGGTCGAGGCGATGCAGGAGCAGGCGCGCGCCTTCGGTCCGGCGGAGCTGAGCCGCGCGGCGGACGTGGTGAACGCGGGGCTCACGGAGATGCGCGGGGCGACGTCGCCGCGTCTGCAACTCGAACTGATCTGTGCGCGGGTGCTGTTGCCCGCGGCGTACGGGGACGAGCGCTCGGTGCAGGCCAGGCTGGACCGGCTGGAGCGGGGGGCGGCCTTCGCGGGGACGGCGTCAGGGACGGCGGCGCCGGGCGTGAGCGCGATGCCCGCGGCTCCGGTTCAGACGCCTCCGGTTCAGACGCCTCCGGCTCCGTCGGCTTCGGCCCCGTCGGCTTCGGCGGGGCCCGCGCAGCCGTCGGCGTC
>NZ_LJGW01000081.1 GCF_001751255.1 Streptomyces nanshensis
CGATCCCCGCTTCCGGCATGTGTCCTCCCCGTGACGACCGCGCTTCGCCACCGCGCGCGCCGCACCCACCGCCGCCCCGTCGCCGTACCGCCGGCGCCCCCGCCGCCGTCCCGCTGAGCTGCGCACACCGTCCGCCCCGGTCTCCGTACCGGTGCCGTCCGGCGGCCGGATTCCGCGCCCGTGGCCTGCACGGTCGTCCCAACGCCCCTGCCCGGCGGCCGAGTTGGAACGCGCAGGTTCCGCTGGCGAAAAATCGCCGTCAATTCGTGCCCGAACCCTTGCCAAGCAGAGTTAGTACGTGTTCGGATTAATTCTCACCGGGCCCCGGAGCCCGTGTATCTCTGCTGGTCAGAGGTGAAGCGGAGGGCTGTGTTCAGCCTGTCCGTACACCCAGTGACCCCATAGCGACGCCTGGTCACCGACGGGAACGCGCAACCCGCGAAGCGCCGTCCGTGATCCACATCTGAAGCGAAGCCTCCTTGGAGGGACACCCATGTTCGATCTCTCGTCCGTCGATCTGCTCGACGCCTTCCGGCGCGAGCTGGAGCTGTGCAAGGTGAAGCAGGACGAGCACGTCGTCGTCCTCGCCGAGCCGGACAGCCGGGGCGACTACGTCGCCGCGGCCTTCGGAGCGGCGAAGTCGCTGGGAGCCCACGTCATCTCGGCGACCGTGCCCGGCGGCAACCCGGCCCCCATGGACAGCACCCGTACCGGCGCCGGACCGGGGCTGACCTCCGTCCTCAACGACAAAGCCGCGCAGGACCTGCTGAAGTCGGCCGACCTCGTGGTCGACCTCACCCAGGAGGGCTTCATCCACGCCCCCGTACAGCAGGAGATCCTCAAGACCGGCACCCGGATCATCTTCGTCTGCGACGCCCCCGACGTGCTCGTACGCAACCTCCCGCAGGAGAGCGACAAGGAGCGGGTCCTCGCCGGCTCCGGCCTGCTCAAGCGCTCGGAGACGATGCGGGTGACCTCTGGCGCGGGCACCGATCTGACCGTGCAGCTCAAGGGCTCGCACCCGGAGTTCCAGGTCGGCTTCGCCGACGACCCGGGCCGCTGGGACCACTGGCCGAGCACGATGGTGCTGTGCTGGCCGGAGTTCTCCGACGGGCAGCTCGTGCTCGCCGAGGGCGACATCCTGCTGCCGTTCAAGGAGTACGTCCGCGAGCCCGTCACGCTGAACATCGCCGACGGGCACATCGAGAAGATCTCCGGCGGCGCCGAGGCCAAGCTGCTCGACAGCTTCTTCGAGGACGCCGACGACGAGTGGGGACGCAGCCTGTCCCACATGGGCTGGGGCCTGATGAAGACCGCCGACTGGTTCGCCACCGCCCTGTACGGCAAGAGCGAACTGATGGGCATGGACGCCCGCGCGTTCGCCGGCAACTTCCTCTGGTCCACGGGCCCGCACCCGATCCTCGGCCGGGAGTCCTACGCGCACGTCGACATCGCGATGCGCGGCTGCACCGTCTCCGTCGACGGCACCGACGTCGTGGTGGACGGACGGCTCGTCGAGGACTGACCCGGCGCTCTCTCAACACGGCCCCCGCGGCCACTCGTTCACCGCTCATCTCTTGGAGGAGCCTTGGCGGCCAGCCAGTCTTTCGAAGTCACCGTCGTCGGCGGCGGTCTCGGCGGTATGACCGCCGCCCTCGCCCTCCGGCACCGGGGCGTCCGGGTCACCGTCCTGGAACAGGCGCCGGAGCTGGGCGAGGTGGGGGCCGGGATACAGACGGCGCCCAACGCGAGCCGGGTGCTGCTCGGACTCGGTCTGCGCCGCCAGCTCGAAGCCATCCACACCGAGCCGCTGGACCAGGTGCGGCGCCGGTGGAAGGACGGCAGCGTCGTGGGCCTGACCAGGCTGGGCGAGTTCTGCAAGGAGCAGTACAACGCCCCGTACTGGCACTACCACCGGGCCGATCTGCACCGCGTGATCATGGACGCGTGCACCGACCCGGAGGGCCCCGGACCCGTCGTACGGCTCCACACCGATGCGAAGGTCGTCGAACTGGACCGCAGGGACCCGTCGCGGCCGGTCGCCGTCACCGAGGACGGCGGCCGGTACGCCGGCGACGTCCTGGTGGGCGCAGACGGTATCCGCTCCCGGATCCGCGACCTCATGGGCGCCGAGGACACCCTGCGCTTCTCCGGGGAGATGGCCTTCCGCGCCCTCATCCCCGGCGACCTGATCGCCGCCGACCCGGCGACGCGCTGGCTGGTCGACCGCTTCCAGTCCACGATCTGGTACGGGCCCGGCCGGCACCTGGTCCACTACATGATCCGCGGCGGCGAGTATCTGAACGTCGTCGCCTGCGTCCCCTGCACCGACGAGGTCGCCGAGAAGTGGGTCGCGCCCTCCAGCGCCGAGGAGTTGGCCGACGCCTTCCCCGGCTGGGACGACCGCGTACCGGCGATGCTCTCCAAGGCCAAGGAGGACGTGTCCTGCTTCGCCCTCTACCACCGGCGCCCCGACCCCGTGTGGCTGGACGGTACCGTCGCGCTCCTCGGCGACGCCTGCCATGCCATGCTTCCCTACCAGGCACAGGGCGCCTCACAGGCCATGGAGGACGCCGCCGTCCTCGCCGAGGAGCTGGGGTCCGTCACCGCCGACGGCATCCAGGGGGCGCTGCGCCGCTACGTGGACCGGCGGGCCAAGCACGCGGGGATGGTGCAGCAGGCCTCACTGCGGAACAAGACCTTCTACCACTTCCCCGACGGGCCGGAGCAGCGGGAGCGTGACGCGAAGCTGAAGCGCTTCGACGGGGAGTCCGACGTCTCCTACGACTGGCTGTGGAGCGGCACCCCGCTCAACGACCCCGACCTGGGGGCTTTCTCGTACCAGTTCGCCCGGTGAGCCGCGCGGGCGCGTCTTCGTGGCGTTCCCGCTGACGGCGAGCGAACCGGCACGCTGCCACGGCAGCCGACAACGACCGCGCATGTGCCCCTCTTCGAAACGTGGAGCGAACCGTGAAGACAGGCGATCAGATAGTTCAGGAACTCCCATGGAAATGGGGAGTTCAGGGCAGGATTTTCATCATCGGTGGCCTCGGCTACCTCTTCGACGCATGGGACATCGCACTCAACGGCTTCCTGATGCCGTTGCTGAGCAAGGACTTCGGCCTCTCCGTCAGTGAGAGCGGCCTCGTCGCGACCGCCAACCTCGTCGGCATGGCCACCGGCGCCGTGGTGTGGGGCGGCATCGCCGACCGCATCGGCCGCAAGAAGGCCTTCAGTGCGACCCTGCTGGTCTTCGCGCTCTTCTCCGTGCTGGGTGCGCTGTCGCCCGAGTACTCGGTCTTCCTGGTGCTGCGCTTCCTGGCCGGCGTCGGCCTCGGCGGCTGTATCCCCGTCGACTACGCCCTGGTCAGCGAGTTCTCACCGCGTAAGCACCGCGGGCGGATCCTCACCGCGCTCGACCTGTGGTGGCCCGTCGGCGTCACGCTGTGCGGCCTGGTCGCCACCTCGATGGTGCCGCTGCCCGGCAACTGGCGCTGGATGCTCTCGACGATGGTGCTGCCCGCACTGCTGCTGTTCTGGGTGCGCCGCGGCGTGCCGGAGTCCCCGATCTACCTCGCCAAGGTCGGCAGGGAGACCGAGGCCCGCGGCGTCATCGACGGTCTGGTCGCCCGTACCGGCGCCGTCGCCGAGCCGTACGAGATCCCGGTGCCGGCCCCCGGCGAGGGCTCCGACCGGCCGAAGGGACTGCGCGCGGGCGTGGACCAGTTCCGCAAGCTGTGGACGTACAACCCCCGCATCACGTCCGTGTCCTGGCTGCTGTTCATCACGATCATGCTGGTCTACTACGCGGCGCTGACCTGGCTGCCCTCGATCCTCAAGGAGGAGGGCTACAACGACACCGCCTCCTTCATGGGCCCCACGCTGATGAGCGGCGTCGGCATCCTCGGCGTCCTCACCTCGACCTGGCTCGTCGACGTCATCGGGCGGAAGTGGCTCATCGGGCTCTCCGCGCCCGTGGCCACCGCGGCGCTGGTGGCCTTCGCGGCGATGCTCAAGGCGCAGACGGCCGCGCTGATCTGGATCGGTGCGTTCGGCTTCCTGATCCAGCTCACCATCCCGGTGCTCTACGCGTACGTCGCCGAGCTGTACCCGACGCCGCTGCGCGCCAGCGGCTTCGGCTGGGCCTCCTCCGTCAGCCGGATCAGCACCGGCTTCGCGCCGATGCTCTTCGGCTCGGTGATGTGGCCGCTGCTGGGGCTGCCGATGACGTTCACTGTGCTCGGGTTCGTCGTGGTGCTGGCGGTGATCTGGATGGCGTTCGGCGCCCCGGAGACCAAGGGCAAGTCCCTGGACGACGTGGACGAGGAGGCGGAGCCCGAGCCGGCCGCCGCCGTGCCGGCGCCCGCCGCGAAGGCGCCCGTGCAGGGCTGAGCCTCCTGCGCGGCGCGGGTGCCGGGCCCGCGCCGCGCGGGAGTGCGGCGGCGTACGCGGAAGCGCATGAGCCGGCCGCACACCGGTGAGGTCTCCGGCACGACAGCCCGGAGGGACGGCCCCGGAGGGGAGAGGAACCGAGAGATGAAGCCCGCCGCATTCACGTACCACCGCGCACGTGACGTCGAGGGCGCCGCACGCCTGCTCGCCGAACTCGGCGACGACGCGAAGGTCATCGCCGGCGGCCAGAGCCTGGTCGCGATGATGAACTTCCGCCTGGCCAGGCCCGCTCACCTCGTCGACATCGGCGGGCTCTCCGGTCTGGACGGGCTGCGTACGGACGCCGGCGGCGCCCTGCACATCGGCGCCCTCACCACCCACCACGCCGTCGAGACCGCGCCGCCCGAGGTGCTCGGCGCCGGGTTCGCCGTGCTGCGGGACGCCATGCGCTGGGTCGGGCACCTCCCGATCCGCACCCGCGGCACCGTCGGCGGCAGCCTCGCGCACGGCGACGCCACCGCCGAGTGGTGTCTGCTCGCCGTACTGCTGGACGCCGAGCTGGTGGCGCGCGGCCCGGACGGCGAACGCCGCATCCCCGCGGCGGAGTTCTTCCACGGCTACTACACGACCGCTCTGGAGCCCGAGGAGATCCTCGTCGAGGTCGTCTTCCCGCGGCCCGCGCCGTACGCCGCGCTCACCGAATTCGCCGAGCGGCGGGGCGACTTCGCGACCGTCTCGGCCGCCGTCGACCTGGAACCGGCGGACGGTCCCGAAGGCGCCGAGGATTCCGGACGCGAAGGCGAGCCCGAACTCGTCGGCGGTGGCGGCCGCTTCCGCGCCGCGCGGGTGGCGCTCGGCGGGGTCGCCGCGCTGCCCGTGCGGGTGCCGGAGGCCGAGGAGGCGCTTGTACAGGGCGGTCCGTACGGGCCGGAGCTGTACGCCCAAGTCGCCGCGGTCGCCGCGGAGTCCGTGGACCCGCCGAGCGATGCCAACGGCAGTGCCCACTACCGGCGGACGCTCATCCGCACGCTCGTGGCCCACGCATGTGAGGAGGCGATGTCCCGATGACCGGCCCGACGCCCGGCCCCGCGACGCCCGTACGGCGAGAGCCCGGCGAGCCCGGTAAGTCCCGTGAGCCCGAAGTGACAGCGCCGCAGGGCCTGTTGGACGAGGACCGGCCGGCGGAGACCGCCCGGCCGGGTCCGGAGCACTCCGGACACACCGCGCCCGCCCGCGAGGACCGCCCCTGGATCGGCGCGTCCGTCGGCCGCCGCGAGGACCCTCGACTCCTCAGCGGCAACGGGCAGTTCACCGATGACATCGACCTTCCCGGCATGCTCCACGCGCAGTTCGTGCGCAGCACCGTCGCCCACGCCCGTATCACCGCCCTCGATCTGACGGCGGTGCGCCAAGTCCCGGGCGTCGTCGCGGCGTTCGACGCACAGGACCTCTCACTCGCCGACATCACCGCCCGGCTGGGGCGCCCGCTCACCGAGTTCGTCCCCACCGGGATGCCCGTGCTGGCGCGGGAGAAGGTCCGTTACGCGGGCGAGCCGCTGGCGATCGTCGTCGCGCGGGACGCCTATGCCGCCGAGGACGGGGTGGAGGCGGCCCGGGTCGGCTACGACTCGCTGCCGCCCGTCGTCTCCGAGGAGCAGGCGCTCGCACCGGACGCGCCGCTCGTGCACGACGAGGCGAGCGCCAACACCCTGCTGGACGTCTCGATGTTCGCCACCGAGGGCATCGACGGCACCTTCGACGAGGCGCCGTGCGTCGTACACGTCGAGACCAGGACGGGACGCCAGAACGCCCTGCCCCTGGAGACCAGGGGAGTGGTGGCGGGCTGGGACCACCGCGAGGAGCAGCTCGTGCTGCGCACCTCCACCCAGGTGCCGCACCAGGTGCGGACGACTGCCGCCCGCTGTCTGGGACTCGACGAGCGTGCCGTGCGCGTCGTCGTCCCCGACATGGGAGGCGGCTTCGGCCAGAAATGCGTGGTGGGCCGCGAGGAGATCGCCGCGGGCGCCGCGGCGATACGCCTGGGCCGCCCCGTGAAGTGGATCGAGGACCGCAAGGACGCGCTCACCGCCGCCTTCCTCGCCCGCGAACAGCACTACGACGTACGCGCCGCCTTCGACGCCGAGGGGCACATCCTGGGCCTGGACGCCGCCGTCGTCTGCGACATGGGCGCCTACTCCTGCTATCCGTTCACCGCGGGCATCGAGCCGCTGATGGCCTCGGCGGAGATGCCCGGCGTCTACAAGGTCCCCGCCTACCGGGTGCGGGCGCGCGCGGTCACCACCAACAAGGCGCCCACGGCGCCGTACCGGGGCGTGAGCCGGCCGCAGTACGTGATGGTCATGGAGCGCCTCTTCGAACGGGCCGCGCGGGAGCTGAAGCTGGAGCCGACGGAGATCCGCCGCCGCAACCTCATCACGCAGTTCCCCTACACCGGCGTCAACAACGTGACGTACGACCCGGGTTCGTATCTGGAGTCGCTGAACCTGTGCGAGTCGGTGCTGAAGGAGGAGGGCTGGTACGCGGCGAAGGAGACCGCCGCGGCGCAGGGCCGGCATCTGGGCATCGGCTACTCCTGCTTCAGCGAGCGCACCGGCTACGGCTCGGCCGCCTTCGCCCAGCGCAAGATGGAGGTCGTGCCCGGCTTCGACATCTCCGAGGTACGGATGGACACCAGCGGCGCGCTGGTCGTCACCACCGGCACCATGAGCCACGGCCAGAGCCACGAGACGACGCTCGCGCAGATCGCCGCGGACGAACTCGGCCTGGACATCGGCAAGGTGCGCATCCACCAGGGCGACACCGACCGCATCACCTACGGCTGGGGCACCTTCGCCAGCCGCTCCGTGGCGATCGGCGGCAGCGCCGTACGGCTGGCCGCGGGCAAGCTCGGCGAGAAGCTGATAGCGATCGCCGCGTCCGTCCTCGAAGTCCCGCCGGACGAGCTGGAGTTGGGCCCCGGGCTGGTGCGCCGTCCCGCCGACGGGCGCACCGTGTCCTACGAGGAGCTGGCCGACATCGCCTACCTCAAGTCGCATCTGCTGCCCAAGGACACCGAGCCGGGGCTCACCGCCACCGCCTCCTTCGACGTCCTGAACGACGGCACCTTCTCCAACGCCACCCACGGCGTCGTCGTCGAACTCCACGAGGGGACAGGGCAGGTGGAGATCCTGCGCTACGTCTGCGTCGAGGACTGCGGCGTGGCCATCAACCCCAAGGTCGTCGAGGGACAGACCAGGGGAGGCATCGCGCAGGGCATCGCCGGCGCCCTCTTCGAGCAGGTCACCTACGACGAGCAGGGGGCGCCCTCGGCCGTGAGCTTCATGGAGTACAAGGTCCCCACCGCGCTGGAGATCCCCGAGGTGTCCATCCACCATCTGGAGACCCCCTGCGCCTTCACCGAGACCGGTGCCAAGGGAGTCGGCGAGGGCGGCACCATCGGCGCACCCGGCGCCGTGCTCAACGCCGTCAACGACGCGCTGCTCCCCACCGGAGTCGAACTGGACGACACCCCCGTCACACCTCAGACGGTGGCCGCCGCACTGGAGCACACCTCATGACCGACGACGTCAGCACCCCCGAACACCCCGTAAGGCAACAGCAGTTGATCAGCCTGCACGTCAACGGCGAGGCCCACGAGCTGCTGACCGAACCACGCCGCACCCTCGTCGACGTCCTCCGGCACGATCTGCGGCTGACCGGCACCCATGTGGGCTGCGAGCACGGCATCTGCGGCGCGTGCACCGTACTGCTGGACGGCGCCCCCGTACGGGCCTGTCTGATGTTCGCGGCGCAGGCCGAGGGCAGCGAGATCCGTACGGTCGAGTCGCTGGCCGACGGGGGCGGGCTCGGCGATCTCCAGCGGGCGTTCTCCGAACACCACGGCCTCCAGTGCGGGTTCTGCACGCCGGGATTCCTGATGCTCGCCGAGGGGTTCCTCGCCGAGCGCCCGGAGGCGTCCAAGGAGGAGATCCGCGAGGTCGTCGCCTCCAACCTGTGCCGCTGCACGGGCTACCAGACCATCGTCGAGGCGATCGACGACTGTGCGGCGCGCCGCCGCGCCGCCCTCCGCGCCCGCGTGGAGGGCACGGCGCACCAGGACGAGAACACCAGTGAGACGGTGCCGCCCCGCGCGGCATGCGAGGAGGTTCCATGCGGATCGACAACGCGGTCACGGTAGCGGCGAGCCCGGACGAGGTGTTCGCGCTCGTCAACGACGTCGAGCGCGTCGCCTCCTGCATGCCCGGCGCCACGCTCGACGGCAAAGACGGCGACGCCTGGGCGGGGAAGGTGAAGGTCAAGGTCGGCCCCGTCACCGCCGCCTACGCGGGGACCGTACGGTTCCTGGAGGTCGACGCCGAGAAGCGGCGGCTGCGCGTACAGGCGCGCGGCGCGGACACCCACGGCAGCGGCGACGCCGAGGCCGAGGTCGGTCTGGAGGTGGCCGAGGCGCCCGGCGGCGCCGAACTGCGCCTGGTCACCGACCTGGTGATCCGCGGCAAGATCGCCCAGTTCGGCAAGGGCGCCGTCGCGGCGGTCTCCGACCGGATCCTCAAGCAGTTCGCGCGGAACCTCGGCGGGCTGCTGGAGCAGCAGCGCGCGGGGGCACCGGACCCGTCGGCGGCCCTCCCGGCGGACGCCGAGGGCGCACCGGCCGCCGCGCTCTCCCCGCAGCCGGCGACGGCCCCGGGTGCCGCGTCCGCCCGACACCCGGGCGCGGCAGGGCAGTTGAGCACCGCCGAGGGCTTCGCGGGCCAGGCGGACTCCGTCGGCCTGTCCATGCTGGTGCCGCCCGCCGTCGCCAAGTACGCCCCGATCGCGGGCGCGTTCGCCTTCGGCCTCTTCGAAGGCTGGCTGCTGGGACGGGCGTTGAGCCGGGAGAGGGCCCACCACTGCTGCACCCCGAGGAGCGCCCGGTGAGCGCCGCGACGCCCGCCCCGGCACCGTACGGACACGAGGGCCGCTACGGCCGGGAGACCGACCGCACCTACGAGCGTGCCGGGTTCGGAGCCCGTGTGCGCCGCGGCACGCGTCCCGCGCTCGTCGTCGTCGACCTCACCCGGGGCTTCACCGAGGACTCCTTCCCCTCCGGCGCCGATCTGACCGAAGTGGTCGGCGCGAGCGCCGAGTTGGCCGACGCGGCCCGCGCCGCCGGGGTCCCCGTCGTGTGGACGGTCATCGCCTACACCCCGGCGGAGGCCGAGGGGAACTCCGTCACCTGGCTGGAGAAGGCGCCGGGCATGCGCGCGCTCGTCGAGGGCAGCGAGGCGGTGGACCTCGATCCGAGACTGCCGAGGCGCCCCGAGGACCATCTCGTGGTCAAGAAGGGCGCGTCCGCGTTCTTCGGCACCTCCCTGGCCGCGACGCTGACCGGTCTCGGCTGCGACACCGTGCTCGTGTGCGGGGCGACGACGAGCGGCTGTGTTCGGGCGACCGCGGTGGACGCCGTCCAGTCCGGCTTCCCCGTCCTGGTGCCGCGCGAGTGCGCCGGCGACCGCGCCCAAGGACCGCACGACGCCGCGCTGTTCGACATCCAGGCCAAGTACGGGGACGTCATCGGGCTCGGCGACGCCCTGGCGTATGTGTCCGGGCTGGGGGGTGCCCCCGTCTCGCCACGGCCCCCGGCGGCGCCCGCACCGACGACCGCCGGGCCCGCCCGTTAGCCGCCGTCCCGACGCCACCGCCCGCCCACCGTCCACCGGAACGTGAGGAAACCGCATGTCCCGCCCGTCCGACCGCGTCATCAGCCAGCCCGCGCTCGCCGATCTCGCCGACGTCCCCGCCACCGGCCGCTGGATCCGCTCCGGCGCGCTGCGGCTGCACGCCCTCGACTACGGCGCCCCCGGCGACGGCCGCGTGCCCCTGCTGCTCCTCCCCGGCATCACCTCGCCCGCCGTCACCATGGACTTCGTGGCCCGCCGGCTGACCGACCTGGTGCGCCCGATCGTCCCCGACATCCGCGGCCGCGGCTTCTCCGACGACGGCGACGCCTACGACCTGGAGAGCTACGCCGAGGACACCGAGGCGTGGATCGACGGACTCGCCCTGGACCGTCCGCTGCTCGCCGGGCACTCCATGGGAGCCCGGATCGCCGCCGTCACCGCCGTACGCGCCAAGGCCGCGCTGCGCGGCACCGTGCTCGTCGACCCGCCCATGAGCGGTCCGGGCCGCGACCCGTACCCGACGACGCTGCCCGCGTTCCTGGGCCAGCTCGAACAGGCACGGCGCGGCACGGACGCCGACGAGGTGGCCCGCTCCTGGCCCCGCTGGCCGCGCCGCGAACAGGAGTTGCGGGCGCGCTGGCTCTCCAGTTGCGGCGAGGCCGCCCTCACGCAGACCCATCAGGGCTTCGAGAGCGAGGACTTCTTCGACTGGTGGCCCTCGGTACCGGACCCGACGGAGATGCTCTACGGCGCGGACAGTCCCGTCGTCACGGAAGCCGGCGTACGCGAGGCGGAGCGCACCCGTCCTGGTGCGCGGCTGACTCCGGTTCCGGATGCCGGTCACATGCTCTTCTGGGACAGTCCGGACGCCGCACTGGACGCGTTCCGGGACGCGCTGCGTGCCCTGCTCGACTGAGCGCCCGGCGGCGGGACGCGCGGAACGAGCCGTGGGACGGCCGTGCTTTAGTGGGCCCCATGGCTGACAAGACCACGCCGCCCCCAGGCGCGGCCGCGCCCCCCGCCGCCCTGCTCCAGGCCCCCGGATATCAGGTCCGCCGCCTTTATCAGGCGTATCTCGCGGCATGGCTGCGCAGCGTCGATCCGACGCTGACGGGCCCTCAGTTCGCGGTCCTCACCGCGGTGAACGCCGCACCGGGACGCGACCAGAGCGCGATGGCCTCGGCGGTGGCGCTGGACACCTCCACCATGGCGGACGTGGCCCGGCGCCTGGAGAAGCGCGGACTGATAGTGCGCCGTACGGCGGCGGACGACGGACGGCGCAAGCTCCTCTTCCTCACCGACGAGGGCGAGCGCGCCCTCCGGGAGGCCGACGACCGGGCGCGCGCCCTGGACGAGAGACTGCTGGAGCCCTACGGCTCGGCCACGGAGCGCGCACGGCTGCTGCGTGAACTGACGGCGCTGGCCGACCACTGGGAAGGTCTCTCCGAGGAGGGCTGACCTCGGCGGGGGCCGGGGCCCGGCGGTCCGGGAGCCCGGGGGAAGGGAATCTCCCCGGCTCTTGTGCGACCAAATAGTACGTGTTCGGATTAACTCTGTGTGCGGAGGAGCCCGCCTCGTCCGCCGCTTCCCCCGCCCGCCCCGACCTCACCGGAGACCCCCGTGACAGACACGACCGACGCGACCGACCACCGCTTTGACGTGATCGACGCGACCGACCACCACATCGGCATGATCGTCCCCAGCTCCAATCTGACGATGGAGACCGAACTCCCGCGCATGCTGCGCGCCCGCGAGGAGATCGCGCCCGAGGACCGCTTCGTCTTCCACAGCAGCCGGATGCGGATGCAGAAGGTCACCCCGGAGCAGCTCAAGGGCATGAACGCCCAGACCGAGCGCGCCTCCCTCGAACTCGCCGACGCCCGGCCCGACGTCGTCGCCACCGCCTGCCTCGTGGCGATCATGGCCCAGGGCCCCGGCTACCACTGCACCGCGGAGGACGAGATCACGGCCGTCCTGCGCGCCCAGGACGCACAGGTCCCCGTCGTCTCCAGCGCCGGCGCGCTGCTCAGCGGCATCGAGGCGCTGGGCGCGCGGCGGGTCGCCGTCATCACCCCGTACATGAAGCCGCTCACCGAGACCGTCGTGAACTACATCCAGGACGCGGGCGTCGACGTCGTCGACTCCCTCAGCCTCGAAGTGGCCGACAACCTGGCCGTGGCCCGGCTGAACCCGGCAGACCTGCGCGAGCACTGGAAGCGGCTCGACCTCACGGGCGCCGAGGCGATCGTGCTCTCCGCCTGCGTCCAGATGCCCTCGCTCCCGGCGATCCAGCACGTCGAGGACGCCTCGGGCCTCCCCGTCCTCTCCGCGGCCACCGCCACGGCGCACCGCATCCTGACCGAGCTCGGCCTCAAGCCGTCGGTCCCGGACGCGGGCAGCCTGCTGGACGGCGGGCACTGAGGGGGTATCTCCGGGGCGCGGGTGGGCAGTTGACGGCTGTGGGCGGGGGAGACGAGGGGTCCGCCCGTAGCCGGTGAACCCCGCGAGCGCACCCCGGGTCCGACGAGCGGTGGACGGCCGCTCGCCCGAAGGTCCCACGGTGCGGGCGCAGACCGGGTACCACGGGCCCTGCCCGGTCCGTGCCTGCGGGCGACGCGGCCACCGCACGTCCGTTCCTACGGTGATCACAACCCGGCGGCCCCGTCGGGGATCTGCCGAAGGAGCATGGACGTGGGCACGGTGACACTGGAGGCCAAGGGCCTGACCAAGAGGTACGGGAAGACGTCCGCCGTGGACGATCTGTCGTTCGCGGTGGAGGCGGGACGGGTGACCGGATTCCTGGGACCCAACGGAGCGGGCAAGTCCACGACGATGCGGATGTTGCTCGGCCTCGACCGGCCCGACTCCGGCAGCGCCCTGGTCCATGGCAGGCGCCTCGCCGAACTGCGGCATCCCGTACGCGAGGTGGGCGCCGCGCTCGGGCCCGGTGCCGTGCATCCCGGCCGTACCGCGTACGACCATCTGCTGGCGCTGGCGGCGAGCAACCGGATCGGGCGGAGGCGGGTGACCGAGGTCCTGGACATCACGGGCCTGGCACGTGTGGCCCGTCGGCGGGCCGGAGGCTTCTCGCTCGGGATGAGCCAGCGGCTGAGCATCGCCGGCGCGCTGCTCGGCGACCCCGGCGTGCTGCTCTTCGACGAACCGGTCAACGGCCTCGACCCCGAAGGGGTCCGCTGGGTCCGCCGGCTGATGAAGGGCCTTGCCGCCGAAGACCGTACGGTCTTCGTCTCCAGCCATCTGATGAGCGAGATGGAGCTGACGGCGGATCACGTGGTGGTGATCGGCGGCGGCAGACTGATCGCCGACACCGACGTACACGAGTTCATCGCGAGCAGCTCGCGCAGCGCGGTGCGGGTCAGCTCCCCGCAGGCCGCCCAGCTCCGTGTCCGGCTGGAGACGGAAGGCGCGGCGGTCACCTCCGACGCCCAACGGACGCTGCTCGTCAGCGGAATGGACTGCGCGCAGATCTCCCGCATCGCGGGGGAGTGCGGCGCCGAGCTGCACGAACTCACGCAGCACCGCTCCTCGTTGGAGGAGGCGTTCATGGAACTCACCGGTCACAGCGTGGAGTACCGCTCCGGGTCCCCGGAGCCGGCCTGACGCCCGGCATCCGTCGCCGATTCCCGGGCGCCCGCCCTCAACACCCGGCGCTCGCCGTCGACTTCCGCGGGCCCGCCGCCGACTCCCGTCGCCGGCGGCCGAGTTCCGGCCTCACCCCTCACCACACGACCCTCGACACAGATCGGTATCGCCATGTCCGTTCCGGCATCCGTCGCCGCACGTACCCGCTACTCCTCCGAAACCCCGGGACCGAGCTTCACCGACCTGGTCCGTTCGGAGTGGATCAAACTCCGCACCGTACGCACCACGTTGTGGTGTCTGCTCTGCCTCACGGCCGCGGTCCTCGGGACCGCCGGACTGATCGCCGCGAAGGACGCGCCGCCGAACACCCCCGGGATCGCCTGGGTGGTCAGCGTCAGCCATTTCGGCTTCATGCCGGGGCAGATCGCCGTGATCGTCCTCGCGATCACGGCCGTCGGGAGCGAGTACGGAACGGGGCTGATCCACACCTCGCTGGCGGCCGTGCCGTGGCGTGAGCGGTGGCTCGCCGCCAAGGCACTCGTCGTGGCCCTGCTCGCCCTCGCCGCGGGCGCGGTGCTGAGCGTCGCGGCCTTCGCCCTGGTCTACCTCACCACGCCCGAGGTCTCCGGACCCGTCCTGCACCCTTCGGTGCTCCGCGCCGTTCCGGGCCCCGGTCTCTACCTGGCCGGGCTGGCGGTCCTCTCGCTCGCGGTGGGCGCTCTCGTACGGAACACGGCCGGCGGCATCGTCGTGATGCTGGCGTTCACGTTCGTGGTGCCGAACCTGGTGGCCACCACCGCATCGCTCGCGCCCATGGAGCGGTTCCTGCCCGCGGGCACCACGCCTCCCAACGCCGGCATGGCCATCACACAGGTCGGTCCGATGCTGGGCGGACTCTCTCCGTGGGCCGGCTTCGGCGTCCTGTGCGCGTGGTCGGGCGCCATGCTGGCGGGGGCGGCGTATCTGCTGCGCGTACGGGACGCCTGACAGACGGCGGACACCGCGGGCCCGCGGGCGCGAACTCCGCCCGGACCGCAGCGAACTCCGCCCGGACCGCCGCGGGCCCGGCCGCCACCCCGCCGGCGCCCGTACGGTCCGGGCCGCGCGCTCCGCCGGCCCCGGGCTACCCCTCCGGCAGTCCCGCGTCGTGCGCCACGATCGCGATCTGGACGCGGTTGACGCAGCCGAGCTTGGTGAGAAGCCGGGTGACGTGGGACTTCACCGTGGACTGGCTCATATGGAGCCGGGTGCCGATCTCCCCGTTGGACAGCCCCTCGCCGACCAGACGGAGAACGTCGCGTTCGCGCGGTGTGAGGGCCTCGATGCGCGTCCGGGCCTGCACCGCCCTCGAGTTGTCGCGTGCGGAGAACTCGGAGATCAGGCGACGGGTCACCGACGGGGCGAGCATGGCGTCGCCGTCGTGGACGGTGCGTACGGCGCGGGCGAGTTCGTGCGGCGGGGTGTTCTTGAGCAGAAACCCCATGGCTCCGGCCTGGAGCGCGGCATGCACGTACTCGTCCACGTCGAAGGTGGTGAGCACCACGACCTTCGGCGGATCGGGCAGCCGGCCGATCTCCTCGGTGGCCGCCAGACCGTCCATGACGGGCATCCGAACGTCCATGAGCACGAGGTCCGGCTTGTGGACGCGGGCGAGTTCCACGGCCTGGGCGCCGTCGCCCGCCTCGGCCACCACGTTGATGGCCGGGTCCGCCTGGAGGATCATGCTCAACCCGGATCTGACCAGAGCCTCGTCGTCGGCGAGCAGCACACGCACACTCATGGAGCCTCTTTCCTCGGCGGCGGCACGACGGCCTGGACGGGTACGACGGCCGACACCCGGAAGCCGCCGTCCGGGCGCGGTCCCGCCTCGAACTCCCCGCCCAGCACGACGACTCGCTCGCGCAGCCCCAGCAGACCGCTGCCCCCGCCGGGCAGGGAGTCGGCCGCGACCGCGGCGGGCGGTTCGTTCTCGACCGTCACATGGACGGCCTCGGCCTCGTACCGCAGCCGGACCCGGGTGACGGGAGCGCCCGCGTGCTTGTGCACGTTCGTCAGCGCCTCCTGGATCAGCCGGTACAGCGTCCGTTCCGCGGCGCCGCCGAGGGCCGGGCGGTCGCCGGACTGCGTCAGTTCGACCGTCATGCCGGTCGCCCGCGACTGCTCGACCAGCCCGGACAGATCCTCCAGCGTCGGATTCGGCGTGCGCGGTGCGCTCTCCTCGGGCTCCTCCAGCCGCAGCACACCGAGGACTTGGTGCAGTTCGTCGAGTGCCTGCCGGCCGATCTCACCGATGAGTTCGGAGGTCCGTACGGCTTCGGGGCTGCTCGTCGGGGCGACTTGCAGGGCCCCGGAGTGGATCACCATCAGGCTGACCCGGTGCGCCACCACGTCGTGCATCTCGCGTGCGATCCGGTTCCTCTCCTCCATCCTCGTCTGACGGCGCAGCAGCGACCGCTCGCGTTCGAGCCTCCCGGTCTTCTCCTGGAGGTTCTCCAGCAGGGTGCGGCGCGCTCTCGCGTAGAGGCCGAGCAGAACGGGCCCGGCCACGCCCACGAGGACGAGGGGCAGGACGGCGAACAGATTCCCGCCCGAGAAGAACTCCGTGCCCGCCGTCACCAGTGCCGCGGCCGCGGTGAGGACCGCCGTCGAGCGGCGGCCGCGGCCGTACTTGGCCACCGAGTACAGATAGACGGGCAGCGGCGAGGCGTTGATCAGCACGGGCGTGGCCAGGATCGCGACCGCACAGAGCGACGCGGGCACCCGGCGCCGCCAGATCATCGCCGGCGACGACAGGAGCAGGACCGTGTAGAAGACCGGCGCCGTCACGCCGAAGGGATGCTTCCCGTTGAGTGACACCAGGGTCGCCGCCGCCGTCGTGAACGCCAGCGCGACCAGGACGTCGAAGAGCATGCTCCGGCGGCTCTCCCACCAGAACGTGCGCGCCCAGAACGTACGCACCGGCATCCCCGGCCACGGTCGCGCACGGCCCTCCGGCTCCGGGCCGGTCTCCTCCCCGGCGGACGGGCCCGTCGCCGAGGCGGGCGCGGAAGTGTCCCGCTCCGCCGACGCAGCCGTACGAAGGCTCATGGCGCCCTTCCTTCTCTCCCGTGCCCGTGTCCCCCGTGGGATGCGCGTACGGACGGTCACCGGCGCTCGGGCAGCGCGGCGCTCCGTACACGGGTCCGCAGATTACGCGTCCCGCTGGGGCGGCTGCGCGCACGGGAGCAACTCCCCACGCCGGACACGCACTTCGGGCGGTGCCTCCAGCCGGCCCGGTACGGAGTCCGGCACGGCACTACCACGAGCAGGGCACGTTCGATGTCGTCCTCGGTGTACAGCCGGTCTTCGAGCTTCGCCCTGCCCCTTGGCCGGGTCCCCTTCGCATCGGCCGGTTGTGCGTCTTCCTCGATCGGCAGTCGGACGGTTCGTCCTCAATCCCCTCTTCCCGTACCGGCCGCCCAGGTGTAGCGGTGTTCGGGGCGTCCCGTGTCGCCGTACTTGAGGGTGAGAGTGATGCGTCCCGCGCGTTCGAGATGTTTCAGGTAACGCTGTGCCGTGGAGCGGCTGATACCGGTGTGCTCGGCGACCTCGTGGGCGGAGACGGGGTATGCCGACTCCTCCAGCACGCGGCGGATGAGGTCGACGGTCGGAGCGGAGTGGCCCTTGGGAAGCTCGGAGTGGGGGTCGTTGGCGGTCTTGAACGCGCTGAAGATCCGGTCCACTTGGTTCTGACCGGCCTCGCCGTGGGGGCCGACGCCCTCGAGGGTGCGGCGCAGCGTCGCGTAGCCGTCGAGCTTCGCGCGCAGCCCGGCGAAGCTGAACGGTTTGACGAGGTACTGCAGCGCTCCGTGCCGCATGGCGGACTGAAGCGTGGCGACGTCACGGGCCGCCGTCACCATGATCACGTCGGCGTGGTGGCCGAGTTGCCGCATCCGGGCCACGAGCGTCACACCCGACTCGTCGGGCAGGTAGTGGTCGAGCAGGACGAGGTCGATGTGTCTGCTCTCCAGGGCGACCAGGGCCTGGGCGGCGGTGTGGGCGCGGGCGGTGACCCGGAAGCCCGGCACCTGGGTCACGTACGCCGCGTTGATCTCGGCGACGCGGAAGTCGTCGTCCACGACGAGCACGTCGATCATCGTCACTCTCCCCCCGCGGCGGTGAGCTGTTCGCCGGAGGTGCCGGTTCCGGCGTCGGCCGCGCCGTCGTCCCCGTGATCCCCACCCGGTGCGAGCGCCTCGGGCAGTACGACTGTGAAGACGGCGCCACCGCCGGCGCGGGCGGTGACCCGGGCCATCCCGCCGTGCCGTTCGGCGAGCCGCCGCACCAGGGCCAGCCCGATACCCCGGCCGCTCGGGCCGCGGCCGTCCTGCTTGGTGGACCAGCCCTCGGCGAAGATCTGCTCCCGCATCTCGGGCGGCACGCCGGGCCCGGTGTCCGACACACGCAGCACGGCGGTGTCCTGTTCGGCACGCAGGTCGACCTCCACGCAGGGTTCGGAGGCGTGGTGCCGGGCAGGCTGCGCTCCCTCGGCTGCGGCGTCCACCGCGTTGTCGATGAGGTTGCCCAGCACGGTCACCAGGTCGCGAGGATCGACCACCGGGTCGGTCAGCAGTGTCGAGGCCGAGACGCGCAGCGCCACGCCTCGCTCCGCGGCGATGGCCGTCTTGCCCACGAGCAGCGCCGCCAGCAGCGGATCCCGTACCCGTTCGGCGACCTCCTCCGCGGACGCCCGGTCGGCGTCGGTTATTTCGGCGACGAACTCCATGGCCTGTTCGTACAGGCCGAGTTCGAGCAGGCCGAGCAGGGTGTGCAGCCGGTTGGCCTGTTCGTGGTCCTGTGCGCGCAGCGCGTCGAGGAGCCCGTGTGTGCTGTCCAGTTCACGGCCGAGCAGCTCGAGTTCCGTACGGTCGCGGAGCGTTACGACGGCTCCGCCGTCTCTTGTCGTCACGCGGTTGGCGAGCAGGACCCGGCTGCCGGTGACGGTCAGCAGGTCGGCCCCGTCGACGCGTCCAGCCAGGACGTCGAGGGTACGGCCCGGGGGCAGTACCTCGTTCAGGTCGCGGCCGGTGGCGTCCGCGTCCAGCCCCAGCAGCCGGCCCGCCTCATCGTTGACCAGCCGGATCCGGCCGTGCCCGTCGAGCGCCACGACACCCTCGCGGATGCCGTGCAGCATCGCCTCCCGCTCGTCGAGCAACGCGGAGATGTCGGCGAAGGCGACTCCGTGCGTACGCCGGCGCAGTCTGCGCGAGACGCCGACCGCGGCCAGCACCCCCACGGCGAGGGCCGCACCCGCCGTCAGCAGCAGCCCGGGGACGTCGCCGAGCAGTCGTTCCCGGACGCTTTCGTAGGCGATGCCGACCGAGACCGCGCCGACGATCTTCCCGTGGCCGTCCCGTAGCGGCACTTTGGCACGTGCCGAGCGGCCCAGCGTGCCGGTGTCGATCTGCCGGATCTCCTTCCCGGAGAGGGCGACGCCCGGGTCTGTGGAGACGTGCCTGCCGATCTCAGCGGGGTTGGGGTGCGACCAGCGCACGCCGCGGGTGTCCAGCACCACGACGTACAGCGCTCCGGTGGCCCGGTTTATCCGCTCGGCCTGCCTCTGCACAGGCCCCGTCGTGCTCGGCCGGGTCTCGACCCGCTGCCGGGCGATGTCCGGATCGGCGGCTGTGGCCTGGGCGATGGAGAGCGCACGGCTCATCGCCTGGTCGTCGATCTCGGAGCTGAGCGGGGCGAGAAAGAGCCCGGTGGCGAGTACGACGACTCCCGTGTTGATGGCTAGCTGTACGAGCAAAACCTGGGCGGAAACGCGCCGGGGCCAGCCGATGCGCATGAGATCACCCCTGTCTCGCGGTCCTCCGCACCGTGGCGGACGACCCCTTTTGTTACGTCGTCGTGCACGCAACGTAAAGGGCCCAGGAAGTAGCTGCCCAGCCCTCGTAGCTCACTTGTCGTCGCAGCGTGAGCAGAACGAGCAGAACGCGGTTTGCGCGCAGAAGGGACGGTTGCGCCCACAAGACTGCCGCCGTGACGTCGGGCGCTTCTAGCCTCCCGGCCCATGAGCAGTCAGATGAGCCCCGCCATCGAGTTGCGGGGAACGAGCAAAGTGTTCCGTACGCCGTCCGGAGCGCTGCATACCGCGGTACGGGACTTGGATCTGACCGTCGAGCGCGGCGAGTTCGTCGCGGTGGTCGGGCCGACCGGATGTGGCAAGTCCACGACGCTCACCCTGGTCAGCGGGCTGGAAGAGCCCACCGAGGGCGACGTACGGGTGGCCGGTGAACCCGTCGACGGTGTCGGCGAGAAGATCGGCTTCGTCTTCCAGCGTGACGCGGTCTTCCCCTGGCGCACCGTGCTGTCGAACGTGATGGCGGGCCCCCGCTTCCGCGGCGTCGCGAAGGCCGAGGCGAAGGAGCGGGCCCGTGAATGGCTCGCCCGGGTCGGGCTGGCGTCTTTCGAGGACCGCTATCCGCACCAGCTCTCGGGAGGTCAGCTCAAGCGCGTCGCCCTTGCGACGACCCTCGTCAACGATCCCGAACTCCTGCTCATGGACGAGCCGTTCTCGGCACTCGACGTGCAGACCCGTGCGCTGATGTCGGACGAACTGCTGGAGCTGTGGTCGGGTACGGGCGCCTCGGTGGTCTTCGTCACCCACGACCTGGAGGAGTCGATCGCGCTCGCCGACAAGGTCGTGGTCATGACCGCCGGCCCTGCGACCGTGAAGGAGATCTTCGAGATCGACCTGCCGCGGCCCCGCAAAGTCGAGTCCGTGCGGCTGGAGTCGCGGTTCGTGGAGATCTACCGGGAGATCTGGTCCTCGCTCGGCGAAGAGGTCCGCATCACCCGCGAGAGGGGAGCCTCCGATGTCGCCTGAGACCGCCACCGCTCCCGCCGCCCGGGACAAGTCCGGTTCGGACACCAGCCGCACACGGGCCAGGGCGCAGGCCGCACGCAACAAGCAGCTCCTGGTCTACGCGACCCGGGTCCTGCTGCTCGTCGGGCTGCTCGGACTGTGGGAGTGGCTCGCCAGGACCGCAGTCATCGATCCGTTCAACTTCTCGATGCCGTCCAAGATCTGGACCCAGATAAGCAACTGGGCCCTGAACGGCACTCCGCAGGGCTCGCTCTGGGAACAGATCTGGTACACGCTCTACGAGGCGCTGCTGGGCTGGATCATCGGAGTCTTCGGCGGCGTGGTGCTGGGCATCACGCTCGGACGGATCCGTTTCCTCTCCGACGTGCTCGGCCCCTACGTCAAGGTGCTCAACGCCCTGCCGCGCATCGTCCTCGCTCCCGTCTTCCTCATCTGGTTCGGGCTCGGACCCGCCTCGAAGATCGCATCGGCGGTCGTCCTGGTCTTCTTCCCGGTCTTCTTCAACGCCTTCCAGGGCGCACGGGAGGTCGACCGCAACCTGGTCGCCAACTCCCGGATCCTCGGCGCGAGCGACCGTCAGGTCACCCTCCAGGTCGTCATCCCCTCCGCCACATCGTGGATCTTCACCAGCCTCCACGTCAGCTTCGGCTTCGCGCTGATCGGCGCGATCGTCGGCGAGTACATCGGCGCGACGAAGGGAATCGGCCTGCTGGTCTCGGCCTCGCAAGGCACGTTCAACGCCGCCGGCGTGTACGCGGCCATGGTGATCCTCGCCGTCGTGGCTCTGCTCGCCGAGGGGGCACTGGCCTTCCTGGAGAAGAAGCTCTTCCGCTGGCGGCCCGTCGATTCCGGCAGCGGCACCTGACCGGCACATCACCTCGCCGGCTCGCCGCGCCGACAGCAGGTCACCCCCCGACACCCGCCCTCTGGGTCTTCCCGTAACTCCTCTTCACAAGGACGTCAATCATGCGCAGCCATGTCAAGATCCCGGCCGTGGCGATCGCCGCGGCTCTGTCCCTCACCACGCTCACCGCCTGTGGCGGCTCCTCCGACTCGGCCTCCGACGGCGACAACGGCAAGATCAAGATCATGGTCGGCGGTCTCGACAAGGTCATCTACCTGCCGGCGATGCTCACCCAGAGGCTGGGCTACTTCAAGGACGAGGGAGTCGACGTGCAACTGCTGACGGAGCCCGCCGGCGTGCAGGCCACCACCTCGCTCGTCTCCGGCGACGTGCAGGGCGCCGTCGGCTTCTACGACCACACGCTCGACCTGCAGGCCAAGGGCAAGCAGGTGGAGTCCGTGGTCCAGTTCGCGCAAGCGCCCGGCGAGGTCGAGGTCGTCTCCAAGAAGGGGGGCGGCATCGACTCTCCCAAGGACTTCAAGGGCAAGAAGCTCGGCGTGACCGGCCTCGGGTCGTCGACCGACTTCCTCACCAAGTACCTCGCGGTCCACAACGGGGTTCAGGTCAATCAGTTCACGCCGGTCGCGGTCGGCGCGGGCCAGACCTTCATCTCGGCCCTGCAGAAGGGTTCGATCCAGGGCGGCATGACGACCGAGCCGACGGTCAGCCAGATCCTGGACAAGAAGCTCGGCACGGTCCTCACCGACATGCGTACGCCCGCGGGCTCGAAGAAGGCCCTGGGCGGCCTGTACCCCTCCTCCAGCCTCTACATGAGGACGGACTGGGCGGACAGCCACAAGCAGCAGGTGCAGAAGCTGGCCAACGCCTTCGTGAAGACGCTCAAGTGGATCTCCACCCACTCGCCCGAGGAGATCGCGGCGAAGATGCCCGCCGACTACGCGCAGGGCGGGAAGGAGCTCTACGCGAAGTCGATCAAGAACACTCTGCCCATGTTCACCGAGGACGGCGTCATGCCGAGCGACGGTCCGGCAACCGTCGAGCGCGTCATGAAGGCGTTCAACCCCAACCTGAAGAACACCAGCGTGGATTTGGAGAAGACCTACACCAGCGAGTTCGTCGACAAGGCGAAGTGACGGCGCGATGCGGCGCAGCGGGATGAAACGCGCGGGATGAAACGGGAGGGCCGGCGCCCTCCCGTGCACCACGTGACCGCACGCCTGCCCGCCCGGCGGAGCGCGGCAGTGCCGCATCCCCCGGAACAGCGCCGACATGGTGCCGTGGTCCGCAGGTGAGGACGGCCCTTCCCGGAAGATGCGCAGGGCCGCCTGCGGTCTTCCGCGGTGAGCTTGCGGCGTCCCTGCGCCAGTTCCTGTGCCAGGGCGATCCACATCCCCAACTGTTGCGCCCCGCCGCCCGGGGAACTTCGGTCGTCAGGGACTCACCGGGTCAAAGCCGTACGTCAACACCTCGCCTCCCAGACGGAGATCGCGGCGGTAGATATGCAGGGCTTCCACGCGCAGACCCGTCGGTGCGCTCTCCGTTTCACAGCGGTGGACCACTTGAATCACCCGCGGTCGGCCGCTCACTCGTATCCGCAGCCCGTCCGCAGGACCGCCGTCGAGCACGGCGGTCTCCCATCCCATCGCGCCATCCGTTGCCATCCTGATAGTTTAGAGGTTGCGCAAGTCACGAGTCGTCAAGAGTCGGGCCGCACCTCACCGATGGGGTCCCGGTGCCGGCGTGACGCAGCCCGTCTGATTCATACGGCAGGCAAGGACACACGCCGGCCCCGGCGAGAAGGTAGTGGCACATGATCGGCAATCTGAAGCCCCTTGAGATCGTTCTGATCGTCCTGGTCATCCTGCTGCTGTTCGGTGCCAAGAAGCTTCCGGACATGGCGCGTTCGCTGGGCAAGTCTGCCCGCATTCTCAAGAGCGAGGCCAAGCAGATGAAGAAGGACGGCGGTGACGAGGGCGAGGGCGGCGCTTCCGCGGATTCCCAGCAGGCGGCTGCGAAGACGATCCAGGCGGCTCCCGGTGACGTCGCCAGTTCGCGGCCCGTCTCCGAGCCGGCCGAGCAGAAGCAGCAGAACCCGTCCTGAGCGGCGGGTGAAGGGGCCGTACCCGACCGGTACGGCGGGACCGGTCTTTCCGATACTTCAGACACCGAGGACCTGGGTTGCTCAAGTCGGCCCGTAGACAGGGCAAAAGGGAGAAGGATCCCGAGGGGCGGATGCCGCTCGCGGATCACTTGCGGGAGCTGCGCAACCGGCTGCTGAAGGCGGTGCTGGCGGTCCTCGTCGTCACCGTGGTGGCGATGATCTACTACAAGCCGATCGCCGACTTCCTCACCGATCCCGTGCGTGAGTCCGTCGGCTGCACCCAGGGGTTCGGGCGTGCGGCGAAGGACGGGGAGACGTGTGCCGAGATCACCATCAACGGTCTGATCGCTCCCTTCACGATCATGCTGAAGGTCGCGTTGACGGCCGGTGTGGTCATCGCGTCGCCGGTCTGGCTGCACCAGCTCTGGGGGTTCCTCGCTCCCGGTCTGCACAAGCATGAGAAGAAGTACGCGCGTGCCTTCGTCGGTGCCGGCGCTCCTCTCTTTCTCGGCGGGGCTTATCTCGCGTATCTGCTGCTGCCGGCGGCGGCCAAGACGCTGCTGGACTTCACTCCGGACGGCACGGGGAACCTGATTCCGCTGGATGATTTCCTCGATATCGTCACCCGGCTCGTGATCGTTTTCGGGCTCGCTTTCGAACTGCCGCTGCTGCTGGTGATGTTGAACTTCACGGGCATTCTGTCGGGGCGCCGGCTGCTGGGCTGGTGGCGGGTGATGGTGCTGTGCATCACGATCTTCTCCGCGGTGGCCACTCCCACCGGTGATCCCCTCACGATGGGGGCCNTACCGGTGACCCGCTCACGATGGGGGCTCTGGCGGCGCCGATCATTCTGCTCTACTTCGGCGCGGTGGCGATCTGTCTCTTCAACGACCGGCGCCGTACCCGTAGCGACCCCTACGCGGGGCTGGAGGACGACGAGGCGTCGCAGATCGAGGGGCCCGACTCCCTCGACGAGGCCGACGGCGTCCCCGCGCAGCGCACCCTGCCCGACGGCGAGTCCGGCGGAACGAACGGCAACGGGACCGGCGGCAGCGGAACCGGCGGCGGCGGAAACGGCCCGCAGGGACGGAACGGTCAGGACGGTTACGACGACGCGACCTGAGCGGGTAGGGTCCGCGCGTGACCAGCGAGATCACCCTCTTCGTCAACCCCACCGCGGGGCTGGGACGCGGCGGCGGCGCCGCACAGCCCGCCGCTGACGCGCTCCGCCGGGCCGGGTTCGCCGTACGTACGGTCGTCGGAAGCGACGCGGACGACGCCCTCGTCCGCGCACGGGAGGCCGTACGGGCGGGCACCGGAGCCCTGGTCGCCGTCGGCGGCGACGGCATGTCCTCCCTCGCGCTGCAGGCCGTCGCCGGTACGGACACCCCCGTCGGCATCGTCTCCGTGGGCACCGGCAACGACTTCGCGCGTGCGACGGGGCTGCCGGTGCGGCAGCCCGCCGAGGCGGGACGCGTCGTGGCCGAGGCGCTCAAGTCCGGCCACGAGCGCCGCGTCGACCTGGGCAGAGCGGGCGACCGCTGGTTCGGGACGGTGCTCGCCTC
The DNA here is from genome assembly GCF_001751255.1 of Streptomyces nanshensis. GTDB lineage: Bacteria > Actinomycetota > Actinomycetes > Streptomycetales > Streptomycetaceae > Streptomyces > Streptomyces nanshensis_A. The sequence goes on from NZ_LJGW01000081.1 coordinate 25,079, forward strand.
CGGCTTCGACTCCCGCGTCAACGACCGGGGGAACCGGATGCGCTGGCCCTCCGGGAAGATCAAGTACGACCTGGCGATCGTCGCCGAGCTGGCCGCCTTCAAGACCATCCCGTACCGGATCACGCTGGACGGCGGTGAGCCGCTGGAGACCGAGGCGACGCTCGTGGCCGTCGGCAACGGACCGTCGTACGGCGGCGGCATGCGCATCTGCCACGGCGCGGAGATGGACGACGGACTCTTCGACGTCACGGTCGTCGGGGAGTGCAGCCGCGCCACGCTGCTGCGGGTCTTCCCCCGCGTCTACAAGGGCACCCACCTCTCGCACCCCGTGGTGACGACGTACCGCGCGCGCAGCGTGCGGCTGGAGGCCCCGGACGTCACGGGCTACGCGGACGGCGAGCCGCTCGGCGCGCTGCCGCTGACGGCGGAGGTGGTCCCGCGGGCGGTGCGGCTGCTGGTGGGGGAGTAATGACCGCGAGCGGTGTCGGAGGTGGCCGGTAGGCTCGTAGTCACGATGACCGAGGATCTGTCCCCCGCGGAGCGGTATGCACTGGCGCGGCTGCGCGCCGCCGAGCAGGCCACCGCTCTCGCCCCGTTCCGTGACCTGTACGACTTCGACCTGGACGAGTTCCAGATCGAGGCGTGCCGAGCCCTCGAAGCCGGGAAGGGAGTGCTGGTCGCGGCGCCGACCGGCTCCGGCAAGACGATCGTCGGCGAGTTCGCCGTCCATCTCGCCCTCACGCAGGGCCGCAAGTGCTTCTACACCACGCCGATCAAGGCGCTGTCCAACCAGAAGTTCAACGACCTGGCCAAGCGCCACGGCGCGGACAAGGTGGGGCTGCTGACCGGGGACAACAGCGTCAATCCCGACGCCCCGGTCATCGTCATGACCACCGAGGTCCTGCGCAACATGCTCTACGCGGGCTCGCAGGCGCTGAGCGGACTCGGCTACGTCGTCATGGACGAGGTGCACTACCTCTCGGACCGCTTCCGCGGCGCCGTGTGGGAGGAAGTGATCATCCACCTTCCGCCGTCCGTCACCCTCGTCTCCCTCTCGGCGACCGTCTCCAACGCCGAGGAGTTCGGCGACTGGCTGGACACCGTGCGCGGCGACACCGAGGTGATCGTCTCTGAGCACCGGCCGGTGCCGCTGTGGCAGCACGTCCTGGGCGGGCGCCGCATGTACGACCTGTTCGAGGAGAAGGGCGACAAGCGCGAGGTCAACCCCGACCTGGTGCGCATGGCCCGCATGGAGAACAGCCGCGTGGGCGGTCCGCGCGACCGGCGCCGCGGCAGTCCGCGCCGGGAGGCCGACCGGGAGCGCGAGCGGCGCCGCCGGGCCCGGGTGTGGACGCCGAGCCGTCCCGAGGTCATCGACAAGCTGGACGCCGAGGGCCTGCTGCCGGCCATCACCTTCATCTTCAGCCGCGCGGGCTGCGAGGCCGCCGTACAGCAGTGCCTCTACGCCGGGCTGCGGCTCAACGACAGCGCGGCACGGGCACGGGTGCGCGAGATCGTCGAGGAGCGCACGGCCGACATCCCCGACACCGACCTCCATGTGCTGGGGTATTTCGAGTGGCTGGAGGGCCTGGAGCGGGGCATCGCCGCGCACCACGCGGGCATGCTGCCCACCTTCAAGGAGGTCGTCGAGGAGCTGTTCGTGCGCGGCCTGGTCAAGGCCGTCTTCGCGACGGAGACCCTCGCGCTCGGTATCAACATGCCCGCCCGCTCCGTGGTGTTGGAGAAGCTGGTCAAGTGGAACGGCGAGCAGCACGCCGACATCACCCCCGGCGAGTTCACACAGCTCACGGGACGGGCCGGGCGCCGCGGCATCGACGTCGAGGGCCACGCGGTGGTGCTGTGGCAGCGCGGCATGGACCCGGGGGCCCTCGCGGGCCTGGCCGGTACGCGGACGTATCCGCTGCGCTCCTCCTTCAAGCCCTCGTACAACATGGCGGTCAACCTCGTCGGGCAGTTCGGGCGGCACACCTCGCGCGAGCTGCTGGAGACCTCCTTCGCGCAGTTCCAGGCGGACCGCTCCGTCGTCGGGATCTCCCGCCAGGTCCAGCGCAACGAGGAGGGCCTGGAAGGCTATCGGGAGTCGATGACCTGCCACCTCGGGGACTTCGAGGAGTACTCGCGGCTGCGGCGCCGGCTGAAGGACCGTGAGACGGAGTTGGCCAAGCAGGGCGCGGTGCAGCGCAGGGCGCAGGCTTCCGCGGCGCTGGAGAAGCTGAAGCCGGGAGACGTGATCCATGTGCCGACGGGCAAGTTCGCGGGCCTCGCCCTCGTGCTGGACCCGGGGACGGGCGGCGGGCGCGGTCCCGCGCACCACCGGGGCTGGCACCAGCAGGAGGGCCCGCGTCCGCTCGTCCTCACGGCGCAGCGGCAGGTCAAGCGGCTGGGATCGATCGACTTCCCGGTGCCCGTCGAGCCGTTGGAGCGCATGCGCATCCCCAAGTCGTTCAACGCCCGCAGCCCGGAGTCGCGCCGCGATCTCGCCTCGGCGCTGCGGACGAAGGCGGGGCACCACGCTCCGCCGCGGCACCGCAAGCAGCGCGCTGCCGCCGCCGACGACGAGGAGATCGCACGGCTGCGCACCGAGATCCGCCGCCACCCCTGCCATGGCTGCGACCAGCGGGAGGACCACGCGCGCTGGGCGGAGCGCTACCACCGGCTCAAGCGGGACACGCGTCAGTTGGAGCGCAAGATCGAGGGGCGTACGAACACCATCGCGCGCACCTTCGACCAGGTCTCCGCCCTCCTCACGGAGCTGGGCTATCTCCGCGGCGACGAGGTCACCGAGGATGGGCGGCGGCTCGCCCGGCTCTACGGCGAGCTGGATCTACTGGCGAGCGAATGTCTGCGCGACGGAGTGTGGGAGGGCCTGCCCCCGTCCGAACTGGCCGCGTGCGTCTCGGCGTTGGTGTACGAGTCGCGTGCCGCGGACGACGCCCTGCCGCCCAAGCTGCCCGGCGGCAAGGCGCGCGGCGCCCTGGAGGAGATGGTGCGCATCTGGGGCCGGCTGGACGCCCTGGAGGAGGACCACCGGATCAACCAGACCGAGGGCGTCGGACAGCGCGAGCCGGACCTGGGCTTCGCATGGCCCGCGTACCGGTGGGCCGAGGGCCACGGCCTGGACTCGGTGCTGCGCGAGGCCGACATGCCCGCGGGCGACTTCGTGCGCTGGTGCAAGCAGTGCATCGACGTGCTGGGACAGATCGCGGTGGCCGCGCCGGAGGGCGGCGACGTCGCGAAGAACGCCCGCAGGGCGCTGGAGTCGATGCGGCGCGGCGTCGTCGCGTACACGAGCGTGGGCTGAGGGGACGCCCGGCCGGACGGACCGCGCCGGTTCTGAACGGAAGGGCGGGGGCCGCCGACTGCCGCGCGGCGTACGGGAGTCGGCGCGGTGACGGCCGTCGGGGCACGGTTGGCGCCGTGCGCCGCATGGGCATGTACACCGCGCCCGCTGTTCTCGTGCCCGGGAGGTCGCTGTGCGCACCATGTCCGGAACCACCGCCAGACCCGGCCCCGTCTCCCCGTCCGCGCGCGGCGCCCGCACCCGGCGCTGGGCCACCGTCACGGCGGCGCTCGCCGCGGCGCTCACGCTCTCCTCGGCGGCCCCCGCGCCGTCGTCCGGCCAGGCCGGGGCCCGTACGGCGGCCGACGGTCTGCGCGTCACCCAGCTCCAGTCGATGGCGACGCACAACAGCTACCACCGCGAAGCCCCCTTCGAGGAGCAGCAGTTGATGGCGCGGCACGACCCGGGCTTCCGTACGCTGCTCTACAGCCACGCCTCGCTCCCCGTACAGCTCACCCGTCAGCAGGCGCGCGGCATCGAACTGGACGTCTTCCCGGACCCGGAGGGCGGTCTGTACGCCGACCCCCTGATCCGCAAGGACGCCGGGCTGCCTCCGCAGAAGGACCCGGAGCTGCGCAGGCCCGGCTTCAAGGTGCTGCACTGGGCCGACTTCGACTACCGCAGCAACTGCGTCTCGCTGCGGCGCTGTCTGACGCAGCTCAAGGACTGGTCGCAGCGGCGTCCCGGGCATGCGCCCGTGCCCGTACTCCTCGAACTCAAGGAGACCGACCCGGAGATGGAGGCCCGCGGCGGTGCGAAGAGCCCGCCGTGGGACACGCGGATGCTCGACGCGCTGGACGCGGAGATCCGCGGCGTCTTCCCCGACTCCGCGACCGTCACCGCCGACGACATACGCCGCCCCGGCGAGACCCTGGAGGAGTCCGTACGCAAGCACGGGTGGCCCCGGCTGTCGGCCGCACGCGGCAAGACCGTCTTTCTGATGGACAACGACGACGACACGATCCAGAACGCCTACCGTGCGGGCGGCCGGGAGAGCCTTCAGGGCCGGGTGCTGTTCACCGACTCCGAACCGGGGCGTGCGGACGCGGCGTTCATGAAGGTCAACGATCCGACGGGGCCGAACAAGGCCGTCATCCACGATCTGGTGAAGAAGGGCTACTTCGTACGGACCCGCTCCGACGAACCGCTCGACCAGGCCGCCGGCGGCGACACGGGCATGCTGCGCGACGCGCTGGACTCGGGCGCGCAGATGATCTCCACCGACTTCCCCGCCCCGGGCCTCGCCGCGCGCTACGGCTCGGACTACGTGGCCGAACTCCCGCACGGCAGCGGGCCGGTGCGGTGCAATCCGGTCACCGCGCCGCCTCCGGAGTGCCGGGGTGTGCGGATCGAGCGCTGACCCCGCGGGCGCGCACCGTCGATCGCACGGCGCCCTGACCTCGCGGCCGCCCTACGCCCAACGCGTCCCGGCCGCCCCGTAATTCGCTGGTGGCGCCCCGCGGGCCCCCGTACGGTGTCCCGGTCGACGTCCCCGGTCCGCGGCGCATGCCGCCGCGACCGCCGGGGCGCGGGACGGGACGTGCCGGACACCGTACGGGGGAGTGGGACATGGCAGCGCTGCGGGGCGGATGGGCGGACGAGGGATTCGGCGCCGTCGCCGACGCGTTCGAGCGGAACTTCGCCGAGGAAGACGAACTGGGCGCGGCCGTCGCGGTGTTCGCCGGCGGCCGCCAGGTGGTGGACCTGTGGGGCGGCGTCGCGGACGACCGCAACGGCAGGCCCTGGGAGCGGGAGACGACCGTGCCGGTCTTCTCGTGCGCCAAGGGCCTGGTGAGTCTGTGCGTCCAACTCCTCGCCCAGGAAGGGCGATTGGACCTTGACGCCCCGGTGAGCCGCTACTGGCCGGAGTTCGCGCAGTACGGCAAGGACGCCGTCACCTGCCGCCAGGTGCTCGCCCACCGTGCCGGGATCCCCGCGCTGGACCGGGTGCTCACCGTCGGGGAGATCGCCGCCTGGACGCCGGTGATCCGCGCGATCGAGGAGCAGCAGCCGCTGTGGGAGCCGGGAGCGGCGTACGAATACCACGGCCACGTCTTCGGCTTCCTGCTCGGCGAGGTCGTACGGCGCCTCACGGGGCTCACCCCGGGCGCGTACTTCCGCCGTACGGTCGGCGAACCGCTGGGCCTGCGGGCCTGGCTCGCCCTGCCCGACGGCGAACTCGGCAGCCTGGCCCGGCTTTCCGAGGCGGGGGAGCGGCCCGCGCTGCCGGGCCCCGAATCGCTGATCATGCGCACGGTGACGATGAACGGCGCGCTCGCCTTTCCCGGGCTGGACGAGCCGTACGGCTGGAACGACCCGGCGCTGCTGGGCATGGAGCTGCCCGGTGCGGGCGGTGCGGCCTCGGCGAGCGGGCTCGCCGGTGTGTACGCGGCGGCCGTGACGGGTGTGGACGGCGGAGGGCGGCTGCTCACGCCGGAGACGGTGGCGGACGCGGTGCGCGAGACGTCCTCGGGCCCCTCGTGGTCGGGCCTCGACTTCGGCCACCGCTGGGGCTCCGGCTTCCTGCTCGACTCGCCGGCCCGGCGGCTGCTCGGCGCCCGCAGCTTCGCGAACGACGGCGCGGGCGGCCAATTCGCCTTCGGGGACGACGAGTTCGGCGTGGGGTTCGCCTATCTCGCCAACCGCATGATCGGCCACGGCGACGCCCGCGCCGAGCGGCTGACCAAGGCCGTACGCAAGTCCGTCGGCGCACCCGCGGCCTGAACGGAACGGGCCCCGGCACCCGGGAGGGCGCCGAGGCGGAAGACGCCAGGTCCGGCGTCCAGGGGGAGCGGGGTCAGGAGCGGGCGCCGGCCCCGGACTCCTGCTCGGCCTCCACCGCGGCGTTCCACTCCTTCTTCGACGCCTGCCAGCCGTCCTCGTCGTGGCCGAGGCGCCAGTAGCCCGAGATGGACAACTGCTCGCGCGTCAGGCCGCGTTCGAGACGCAGATGGCGGCGCAGCTCCTTCACGAAGCCGGCCTCGCCGTGCACGAACGCCTGCGGCGTACCCGGCGGGAACTCCAGCGCCCGCACCGCCTCCACCAGTTTCTCGCCGACGCGCGCCGCACCGCGGTGCAGCCACCGGACGCCCGCGGTGTCCGGCAGGCTCAGCTTCTGCTCCTCCTGCGGACCCTCGACCTCGATCAGGGCCCGTACACGGGCGTTCGCGGGCATCGCCTCCAGCGCCGCGGCGATCGCGGGCAGGGCGCTCTCGTCACCGGCCAGCAGATGCCAGTCGGCGTCGGCGGAGGGGGCGTAGGCGCCGCCGGGGCCGAGGAGCCGGATCTCGTCGCCCGGCTGTGCTTCGCGTGCCCAGGGTCCGGCCAGGCCCTCGTCGCCGTGGACGACGAAGTCGAGGGCCAACTCCCGTGCGGAGGGCGCCCAGTCGCGCACCGTGTACGTACGGGTCACGGGCCACTGGTCACGCGGGAAGTCGGCGCGGATGCGGGCGATGTCGAAGGGCTCGCCGTACTCCACGCCCGGGACCGGGAAGAGCAGCTTCACATAGTGGTCGGTGTACTCGCCGGCCTCGAACCCCGCCAGACCGGGGCCGCCGAGCACGACGCGCACCATATGGGGCGTGAGCTGCTCGGTGCGGACCACGGTGGCGTGGTGGACCTGAATCTTGCTGCGGGCCGTGCGGTCTGCCACGGGGAACTCCAGGAGGTGCGCGTCGAGCGGGGAGAACAGAGGGGCCGGAGTGGTTAGGCTTGCCTAAGTTCTCCAAACGTACCACTTGGCCGGTCGAACGGCCCTGTTCAGAGCCGCCGTCCGGGAACGCCCGCCGCCGCTGTCGTCACTGCCCGCCGCCGCCCGCCTCGGCGGTGCGCCGCCGCCGGTCAGCGCTCCTGTTCCGCCAGCACGTTGAGCAGTCGCTCCAGGGAGCCGCCCAGGCCCCAGCGTTCCGCCAGCGCGTCCAGGGCCTCCGGGTGCCGCGGACGGGAGGGCAGCGCGGCGTCGAACGCGGGAAGCTCGACATCGCTCGCGACCCGTACCACCTCGGGCGCGACGGCGAGATAGTCGCGGGCCTCGGCCAGCCGCGCCCGCTGCGCCGGGGTGACCGCGGACGCCGGGTCCTCGGCGGCGGCCAGGATCCCCGCCAGGTCTCCGTAGCGCTCCAGCAGCTTCGCCGCCGTCTTCTCGCCGATGCCCCGCACGCCCGGCAGCCCGTCGCTCGGGTCGCCGCGCAGCAGCGCCAGATCGGCGTAACTCCCGCCGTCCACGCCGTACTTGGCGCGCAGTGCGGCGCCGTCGTAGACGTCGAGATTCCCCACGCCCTTGACCGGATAGAGCACCCGCACGCCCCGCTCGTCGTCGACGAGCTGGAAGAGGTCGCGGTCGCCCGTGACGATGTCGACCGGGGTACGCGCGCGGGCCGTGAGGGTGCCGATGACGTCGTCCGCCTCGTATCCCGCGGCGCCGACCCGGGCGATGCCGATCGCGTCCAGCACCTCGTCGATCACGGGGACCTGCGGGCTGAGGGTGTCGGGGATCTCCTCGGCGTCCGGGCCCGCGGCCACCTCCTCGGCGACGCGGTGCGCCTTGTAGGACGGGATCAGCTCGACCCGCCACTGCGGCCGCCAGTCGAAGTCCATGCAGGCCACCAGCGACTGCGGGCCGCGGTTGGCCACCAGGCGCGCGACGAAGTCCAGCAGCCCGCGCACCGCGTTGACCGGGGTGCCGTCGGGGGCCCGGACCGAATCGGGGACGCCGAAGTAGGCACGGAAGTAGAGGGACGAGGTGTCCAGCAGCATCAGGCGTCGCGCCGTGGTCGTAGTCACGGCCCCGATGATGCCGCATGGGACCGACAGCGGACCGGCCGGCGGCGGGCCGTACGCGCTCCGCCCGCGGTCCGCCCGCACAGCGCCGTACGGATCTCGCCGAGCCCGGCCCGGACCCCGAGGCCGCCGCGCCGCCGACACCCCTGTGCGTGGCGCGATTTGGCCTGCCACGCGCGGCGGCACCGGCCTACGCTCTTCTCCGTACGAGGGACGCGCCCTTGGGGCCATCGGCGCCGCTGCCGGCGGAGGACCACCGCCGGGCGGCCCGCCGTACGGGGCAGCGGACCCTCGCACGCACGGGGGGCGTACGGTGCCGGTATGGCGCAGATCCGTACCGGCACCGTGCGACGCGTCGTCTCCCTCGTCCCCTCGCTCACCGAGGCGCTGGCCGCGACCGCTCCCGAGCTGCTGACGGGCGTCACCGACTGGTGCAGCCACCCGCCGGACCTCACGGCCGCCCGCGTACGCGGCACCAAGAACCCGGACGTCGAGCGGATCGTCGCCCTCGCCCCCGACCTCGTCGTGGCCAACGAGGAGGAGAACCGGGAGGCGGACATCGCCGCCCTGCGCGGCCACGGGCTGGACGTGCTGGTGACCGAAGTACGCACGCTGCCGCAGGCGTTCACCGAGCTGGACCGGATGCTCACACGCGGCTGCGGGCTCGCGCGGCCCGCCTGGCTCGGGGAGGCGGAGGACGCCTGGCGCGAGGTGCGCGCGGAGTTCGACGTACGGGCCGTCGTCCCGATCTGGCGCCGGCCCTGGATGGTGCTCGGACGCGACACCTTCGCGGGCGCGGTGCTGGCGCACCTCGGGGTGCACAACGTCTACGCGGAGCACGCCGAGCGCTATCCGCGCGTGCCCGTGGAGGAGTTGAACGAGCCGGGCCGTGCCGATCTGGTCGTCCTGCCCGACGAGCCCTACAGCTTCTCCGCCGGCGACGGGCCCGAAGCCTTTCCCGGGCTGCCCGCCGCACTCGTCAGCGGACGGCATCTGACCTGGTACGGGCCCTCGCTCACGCAGGCTCCGGGCGCGCTGGCGGGGGCGCTGCGCGCGGCCCTCGGCTGACGGGAAGGCTCCGCTCCGGCCTGCCCGTTCGACTTGCCGTTCAGCCCGCCGCCGGTGACGGCGACGCCGCCGTGCGGGCCTCCGGCCCCGGCCCCGAGTGCGTCCCCGCGCGGGCCGCGTCGACGAGCGCGCGCATCACGCGTACGTCCCGGCCCTCCTCGGGGTGCCACTGCACGGCCAGCGCGAACGGATGCTCCCCGGGCGGCAGTTCGAGCGCCTCGACCGTGCCGTCCTCGGCGTGTGCACCCGGCACGAGCCCGGCGGCGACCCGGGCGACCGCCTGGTGGTGGTACGTCGGCACGGTCACGGGTTCGGGCAGGATCGCCGCGAGCCGGGTGCCCGCCACGGGCCGTACCGCGTGCTCGGCGAAGACGCCCGGCTCGCCGCGGTGGCCCTCCAGATGCTGGACGAGGGTGCCGCCCAGCAGGACGTTGAGGATCTGCATGCCGCGGCAGATGCCCAGCACCGGGACGCGCTGCTCCAACGCGGCCCGTGCCAGGGCCAGTTCCCAGGCGTCCCGTGCCGGGTCGGGCGGGCCGCACTCCGGCTCGGGCCCGGCTCCGTACCGCGCCGGTTCGACGTCCGGGCCGCCGGAGAGCACCAGCCCGTCCAGGCGCGAGACGATCTCGCGCGCCCGCTCGTCCGCGTCCGGCGGCAGCAGCAGCGCCGTGCCACCCGCCCGCTGGACGAGGCGGTGGTAGCCGGCGGGGAGGACGGCGGCCTGGTGCTGCCAGACGCCCCAGCGGACGTCGGTCTCCATGTAGGTGCTGACGCCGATCAGCGGGCTGTGCACGGCGGTTGCCTCCGGCGGTGAGGGTGCGGACGGTACGGCACGTTCCAGCGTACGGGCCGTGGCGAAGCCGTACGGACGAGGGCGAATCCGAGGGAACCCTGCGCAACCGCGCCGTACCTGTACGGAATCGGTGGAACCGGTGCGGGGGTCCGCGGCCGCCCCCGGGACGCTCCGGCTACGAGCGGGCGTGCGGCGCGGGCGCCGTGTCGTCGCCGTCCCGGTCGCGCTCCAGCTCGGCCTCGGCGGCGGCGAGCGCCGCGAACTCCTCCTCGGGCGCCGCCGCGACCAGCCGGTGCCTGCTGTAGAAGGCGAAGTAGGCGACGGCGACGGCGTAGAGGAGGAAGGCGATGCCGGCGGCGGCCGGGTCGACGAGGAACGTCGCGACGACCGCCGCGCACGCCAGCACGAAGGCCACCGAGGAGGTCAGCAGTCCGCCCGGCGTGCGGTACGGACGGGGCAGCTCCGGCTCGCGGCGGCGCAGCACGATGTGCGAGAGCGACATCAGTACGTAGCTGACGGCCGCGCCGAAGACGGCGATGTTGAGCATCCGCGCACCGTCGCCCGTGTACGCCGCGAGCGAGAAGCCGATCACGCCGGGCACCAGCAGCCCGAGGTACGGGGCCTTGCGGCGGCTGGTGAGGGAGAGGAAGCGGGGCAGATATCCGGCGCGGGAGAGCGCGAAGAGCTGCCGCGACCCGGCGTAGATCAGCGAGAAGAACGACGCCACCAGGCCCGCGAGTCCCGCGTAGTTGACGATGCGGCTCAGCGTCGTCGGCTCGCCGCCGGTCGCCGCCTGGAGCGCCGCGACGAGCGGGTTGTCGGCGTCCTTGATGGCGTCCGAACCGGCCGAACCCGCCGCGGGCAGCAGCGTGAGGAGCGCCAGCAGCACCAGGATGCCGATCGACCACGCCAGCGCCTTCGGCATCGCCCGCACCGGGTCGCGGGCCTCCTCGGCGGCCAGCGGCACGCCCTCGACGCCGAGGAAGAACCACATGCCGAAGGGGAACGCCGCCCAGATGCCCAACAGGCCCAGCGGCAGCCATGAGTTGGAGCCGAACGCGCTGCCGTCGACGGCGACGTCGTTGAGCGCGCCGTTGCCGAAGTGCGTGAACGCGCCGACGCAGAAGACCAGCAGGGCGGCGACCGCGATGCCGGTGACGACGAAGCTGAAGCGCAGCGCCTCCCCGACGCCCCACAGATGGATGCCGATGAAGAGCGCGAAGCACACCAGATAGACGGGCCAGCCCGCCGTGATGCCGAAGAGGCCGAGCGATTCGACGTACCCGCCGATGAAGACGGAGATCGCGGCGGGGGCCAGGATGTACTCGATGAGGATGGCGGTGCCGGTCAGGAAGCCGCCCCAGGTGCCCAGGGCCCGGCGGGCGAAGCCGTAACCGCCGCCGGCGGTGGGCAGGATCGAGGACAGCTCCGCGAGGGAGAAGACCAGACAGGTGTACATCGTGCCCATCAGCACGGTGGCTATCGCGAGACCGCCGAAACCGCCCTCCGCGAGGCCGAAGTTCCAGCCCGCGTAGTCGCCCGAGACGACGTAGGCGACACCGAGCCCGGTCAGCAGCAGCCACCCGGCGCTGCCGCGCCGCAGCGAGCGTGCCTGCAGGTAGGCCTCGGCGCTCTCGGGGCCGCCGCCGCCCGAACCGGGCGACGAGTGCGAGGACTTGGTTCCATCGGCCATGACCGCTCCTACCCTCGGCATTGGTGTGGAGACATACCTTTGCCATGACGTGGGGTGCGGCGCAACCCCCTGCGCGTTACGCCGTCATCACGTGTACGTATCCCGGCTTCCGGCGGGGAGGCGCCGCCGTGTCCGTCCTGCGGAGGTCCGGAAGCGCGGAAGCCGGGGCGCGGCCGGGTCGCGGGCGGACCGGTCCCGCACGGGGTTCAGGTGAGGAAGCCGCGCAGCAGGGCGGCCGTACCGGCGCAGTGCTCGCGGCTGACCCTCCGGGCCCGCTCGGGGTCGCCCGCCAGGACGGCGTCGACCAGCTCCGCGTGCTGCTGCTGCGCGTGCTCCAGGTTCCGTACGAGCAGCGGTATGCGGCCCAGCAGATCGTTGACCTTTGCCCGTACGGCGGCGTACTGCGCGGTGAGCGACGGGGAGCCCGCCAGCTCGACCAGCGTGAGGTGGAAGAGGGTGTCGCTGCGCCGGTAGTCGTCCAGGGCCGCGTCGCGGGTGGCGTCCAGGGCCTCGCGCAGCCGGGCGGCCTCGGCGCTCTCCAGGCCGCGCGCGGCGCAGAGTTCGGCCGCGCCCGCCTCCAGCACCTCGCGGAAGCGGAGGGTGTCCCGTACGTCCACGTCCCCGGGGGGCGCGGCGGCGCCCGGAGGCTGCTCGTGAAGTCCCTGCGCGCCGGGGGCGAGCGGCTGGGGATGGGACACGAACGTGCCCCCGTAGCGGCCGCGCCGGCTGGTCACCAGGCCCTGTTCGGCGAGGACCTTGAGCACTTCGCGGAGCGTGACGCGGCTGATGCCGAGCCGCTCGGCCAACTCCCGTTCGGCGGGCAGGCGTTCGCCGTCGGGGACGAGCCCCAGCCGGACGATCTGGAGTATCTGCTCCAGGGCCTCCTCGAAGCCGTTGCCGGCGCGCACCGGCCGGAGCACCGCCGCGAGGCGGTCCTCGCCCGGGCCGCCGCGGCCGGGGGCGTCCGCCGCTCTGCCGTGACCGGTGCTCAATGGCCCTCCCTCATCGGAACCCCTTCCGAACCAAAGGTCTCGCGGACTACCTTATGACTTCCCGTGGACCGACAGGAGGCCAGACGTGGCAGACCGAACACCCCCGCTCTCGGTCGACGAGCTGCGAGTGCTCGTCGACCGGGAGGAGATCGACACCGTCGCCCTGGCCTTCACCGATATGCAAGGGCGGCTCCAGGGCAAGCGGTTCGCGGCCCGGCACTTCCTGGACGAGGTCCTGGAGCACGGCACCGAGGGCTGCAACTACCTTCTCGCGGTGGACGTCGAGCTGAACACCGTCGACGGCTACGCCATGTCCTCCTGGGAGCACGGCTACGGCGACTTCGCCATGCACGGCGACACCGGCACGCTGCGCCGCGTGCCGTGGAACCCGGGCACCGCCATGATCACCGCCGACCTCGCCTGGCACGACGGCTCACCCGTCGTCGCCTCGCCCCGGCAGATCCTGCGCCGCCAGCTCGACCGCCTCGCGGAGCACGGCTGGAGCGCGTACGCGGGCACCGAGCTGGAGTTCATGGTCTTCCAGGACTCCTACGAGCAGGCGTGGGACAGCGGCTACCGGGGACTGTCCCCGGCGAACCAGTACAACGTCGACTACTCGATGCTCGGCACCAGCCGCGTCGAGCCGCTGCTGCGCCGCATCCGCAACGAGATGGGCGCCGCCGGGATGCGCGTGGAGTCCGCGAAGGGCGAGTGCAACCTCGGGCAGCACGAGATCGCCTTCCGCTACGACGAGGCGCTCACCACCTGCGACCAGCACGTCGTCTACAAGACGGGCGCCAAGGAGATCGCCGCGCAGTCCGGCCAGGCGCTGACCTTCATGGCCAAGTACGACGAGCGGGAGGGCAATTCCTGTCACATCCATCTCTCGCTGCGCGACGAGGACGGTGCCCCCGTGCTCGCCGACGACGACGGCCCGTACGGCATGTCCCGCACGATGCGGCACTTCCTGGCCGGACAGCTCGCCGCCATGCGGGAGTTCACGCTGCTCTACGCGCCCAACATCAACTCCTACAAGCGTTTCCAGCCCGGCTCCTTCGCGCCGACCGCCGTCGCCTGGGGACCCGACAACCGCACCTGCGCGCTGCGCATCGTCGGGCACGGAAAGGGGCACCGGCTGGAGAACCGCGTGCCGGGCGGCGACGTCAACCCGTACCTCGCCACGGCCGGGATGATCGCCGCCGGGCTGTACGGCGTGGAGCACAAGCTGGAGCTGGAGGAGGCGTGCACCGGCAACGCCTATACGGGCGAGGCCCCGCACGTACCGTCCACGCTGCGCGAGGCGGCCGAGTTGTGGGAGGAGAGCGCCGTGGCGCGCGAGGCGTTCGGCGAGGAGGTCGTCGCGCACTACCTCAACATGGCGCACATCGAGCAGCAGGCGTACGACAGCGCCGTGACCGACTGGGAACGCTTCCGCTCCTTCGAACGCATGTGAGGAACGCACCGTGCAGGACGAGCACCACACGCACGAACTCCCGGTCGTCGACCCGTCGACCGAGGAACTGATCACGACCGTGACCGCCGCGGGAACGGCGGACGTCGACGCCGCGGTACGCCGGGCCGCCGGCGCCCAGACCGCGTGGGCGGCCCTCGCACCGGGTGAACGGGCCCGGCTGCTGCGGCGCTTCGCCTCCGCCGTCGACGAACACCTGGAGGAACTGGCCGGGTTGGAGGTGCGCGAGGCCGGACACCCCGTCGGCAATGCCCGCTTCGAGGCCGGCAACGTACGCGACCTCCTCGACTACGCCGCCGGTGGAGTCGAGCGGCTCTCCGGCCGGCAGATCCCCGTCGCCGGCGGCCTCGACGTCACCTTCGCCGAGCCGCTCGGGGTCGTCGCCGTCATCGCGCCGTGGAACTTCCCCATGCCGGTGGCCGCCTGGGGCACGGCGCCCGCGCTCGCCGCCGGGAACGCCGTCGTGCTCAAGCCGGCCGAGACGACGCCGCTGACGGCGCTGCGCCTGGCCGAACTCGCCCTCCAGGCGGGGCTTCCCGAGGGCCTCTTCCAGGTGCTGCCCGGCGAGGGCCCGGTGGCGGGCACCGCGCTCGTCGAGCATCCGCGCGTGGCCAAGGTCGTCTTCACCGGCTCGACCGCCGTCGGCAAGGACATCATGGCCAGGTGCGCGGCGGGCGTGAAGCGCGTGACGCTCGAACTCGGCGGCAAGAGCCCGAACATCGTCTTCGCCGACGCCGACCTGGAGCGGGCCGCCGCGGCCGCCCCCGGCTCGTTCCTCGACAACACCGGCCAGGACTGCTGCGCCCGCAGCCGCATCCTCGTACAGCGCGAGGTCTACGACCGCTTCCTGGAGCTGCTGGAGCCCGCGGTCAAGGACTTCACGGCGGGCGACCCGTCCGACCCGGCGACGTCCATGGGCCCGCTCATCTCGCACCGCCAGCGCGAGCGCGTACGCGGATACGTGCCGGAGGACGAGCCCGCCCTGATCCGCGGCGACGTCCCCGACGGCAAGGGCTTCTGGTATCCGGCCACGGTCCTGGAGGGACGTCCGGGCGACCGGCGCAGCGCGGAGGAGATCTTCGGCCCGGTGGCCGTGGCGATCCCCTTCGAGGACGAGGCGGAGGCCGTACGGATCGCCAACGACTCCGACTACGGCCTCTCCGGCTCGATCTGGACCCGCGACGTGGGCCGCGCGCTGCGCGTCTCCCGCGCCGTGGCGGCGGGCAATCTGTCCGTCAACTCCCACAGCGCCGTGCGCTACACCACCCCCTTCGGCGGCTTCAAGCAGTCGGGTCTCGGCCGTGAACTCGGCCCGGACGCCCTGGCCGCCTTCACCGAGACCAAGAACGTCTTCATCAGTACGGAGGAGCAGCCGTGACCGAACCGCTCACCGACCCCGGGGCCGCCGCCTCCGACTGCCGCCGTCTGACGGGCCGTACGGCCGTCGTCACCGGCGCGGGCAGCGGCATCGGCCTGGCCTCGGCACTGCGTCTGGCCTCGGAGGGCGCCCGGGTGGTCTGCGCCGACGTCGACGGCGAGCGCGGCAAGGCCGCCGCCGAGGAGACCGGCGGCGTCTACGTCGAGACGGACGTCACCGACGCCGCGCAGGTCGAGGCGCTCTTCCGTACGGCGTACGAGACGTACGGCTCGGTCGACATCGCCTTCAACAACGCGGGCATCTCACCGCCCGACGACGACTCGATCCTCAGCACCGGCATGGACGCCTGGCAGCGCGTCCAGCAGGTCAACCTCACCTCCGTCTATCTGTGCTGCAAACACGTCATCCCGTACATGCAGCGGCAGGGGCGCGGTTCGATCATCAACACCGCCTCGTTCGTCGCGGTGCTGGGCGCGGCGACCTCGCAGATCAGCTACACCGCGTCCAAGGGCGGGGTGCTGGCGATGTCGCGCGAGCTGGGCGTGCAGTTCGCGCGGGAGGGCATCCGCGTCAACGCGCTGTGCCCCGGTCCCGTCAACACCCCGCTGCTGAAGGAGCTGTTCGCCAAGGACCCGGAGCGTGCGCAGCGCCGTCTGGTGCACGTGCCGCCGGGGCGTTTCGCGGAGCCGGAGGAGATCGCCGCCGCCGTGGCGTTTCTGGCCAGTGACGACGCGTCGTTCGTCAACGCGGCGGACTTCATGGTGGACGGAGGGATCTCGGGGGCGTATGTGACGCCGGTGTAGGGGCAGTTGGCGGGGTCCGCACCGGGCTTCCTCGGGGCGCTGCCCCGGGGCGGTCCCATGACGGGCCCCGCGACGGACGTCATCCGGACGTCACCGGGCCGGGCGGCGACCGTGTGCTTCGTACACGTGGTCCCTTACAGTGCGACGAGTGAGCATGACGACGCCGCCCGGCTGGTATCCCGAGCCCGACCCGGCGCACCGGGCCAACTCGCCCTCCGCGGAACGCTGGTGGGACGGCACCTCGTGGACGGGCCAGACCCGGACCAAGGCGGCCGTACGCGGTCCGCTCGTCGCCGGGATCGTCGGTGCGGCCGTGCTCGCGGCCGCCCTTCTCGTCAGCGCCGTCCTCACCTTCGGCAGCGGACCGCAGACGGGCACGCTCCCGGACGACGAGGCGGGCGGCGGCGCACCGAGCAGCGAACCGCCGCTGCCGGAGGAGGACCCGGACGCTCCGGGCGGCTCCGGCGGCTCGGGCTCGGGCGGTTCCGGCGGCGGTTCCGGGCAGGACGTTCCCGCCACCGGCGTCCGGCTGCCCGTCCTGGACGGCTGGCAGCGCGAGGCGTTCGGGGCGATGGTGACCACCGGCGAGTACAGGTGCCCGGGCGGGACGTCGCAGAGCTGTCTGCGGGGTTCGGCCATGATCGTCGTGGCGCCGGCGGGCACCGTCAGTGCGGAGGACACGGCGAAGAACGACATCGGCCGGTTCGCCAGGACCGCCTACAGCAAGGGCACGTACGGCGGCATCACCTCGCACCGCGCGGTCGTCTCCGAACGGACCACCGTGGCCGGGCAGGAGGCCTACCGGGTGCGCTGGAAGATCGTCAACCGCACCAAGCCGGACGCGTACGTCGAGTCCGTCGCCTTCCGGCACCCCGACGGGTCGGGCGAGATGCTGCTGCTGCGCAGCGGCTTCGACATCGCCGAATCGGCGCCGCCCGTCAGCGACATGGACAAGCTGGCCGACGGCGTCAAGAAGGAGAGCGACGGCGGGGGCAGCGGGGACGGCGGAAGCGACGGCGGTGACGGAAGCGACGGCGGCAGCGGAGACGGCGACGGGGGCAGCCCCGGCAAGAGCGTCTGAGCCCGGCGGCCGAGTTCGGCGGCCCAACCGGGCGGCACCGCCCCTCACTTCACAGGAAGGTGCGGCCCTCGCCCCGGTACGTCGGATAGGACGCGGTCACCGCGTCCCCCTCGATCGCGTGCAGCGTGTCGAACCGCTCGCACAGCTCCCCGGCCTTGGCGTGCCGGAACCACACCCGGTCGCCCACCAGCAGATCGTCCGCGGCCTGCCCCAGCAGCGGAGTCTGCACCTCGCCGGCCCACTCCTGGCCGTCGTAGCGCAGCCCCTCGGGCAGATACGGCTGCGGCAGCCGGTCCCGGCCGGGCGCACCGGAGGCCGGATAGCCGCCCCCCAGCACCGTCACGACGCCGACGCCCGGCCTGCGTACGACCGGCATCGCGAAGAGGGCCGCCGGGCGCCCGGTGAAGGAGGTGTAGTGGTCGAAGAGACGCGGCACGAACAGCCCCGATCCCGCGGCGACTTCGGTGACCGCCTCCTCGGCGGCCGTGTGCTGGACGCTGCCGGTGCCGCCCCCGTTGACGAACTCCAGCTCCGGCGCGACCCGCCGCACGGCCTGAACCGCCGCCGCCCTGCGCGCCGCGAGCTCCCGCCGCGCGGCGGCCTGCATCAGCCGTACCCCGCGCGTACGCGCCCAGTTGCCCGGTGCGTCGTCGCCCACGCCCGCGATGTGCCCCTCGTACGCCATCAGTCCGGCCAGCCGGAAGCCCGGCCGCCGCGTCACCGAACGGGCCAGCTCCGCGAGGGCGGTGGGGGAGTGCAGCGGTGAACGGCGTGCCCCGATGCGGACGCGGCCGCCCAACAGCCGCAGGGAGGTGTCGAGTTCGAGGCAGACGCGGATCTCCTCCGTGCCGCCGTCCCGCGCGGCGTCGATGAGGTCGAGCTGCGCGGGGTCGTCCACCGTCACCGTGACGCTGCCCGCGAGCTTCGGATCGGCGGCCAGCTCCGCGAAGCCCGAGCGGTCCGCCGACGGGTACGCCAGCAGGACGTCGTCGATGCCCGAACGCGCCAGCCACAGCGACTCGGCGAGCGTGAAGCTCATGACGCCCGCGAAGCCGTCCCGCGCGAGCACCCGCTCCAACAGGGCCCGGCAGCGCACCGACTTGCTCGCGACCCGTACCGGCTTGCCGCGCGCGCGGCGCACCAGGTCCTCCGCGTTCGCGTCGAACGCCGCCAAGTCCACGACGGCCAGGGGCGCGTCGAGGTGCGCGGTGGCGCGGTCGTAGCGTGCGCGGTCTGCCGAACGCCCCGCGGAGGACCGGGGAACGGGGCCGGGAGCAGTGCCGGAAGCAGTGTCGGACATCCGGGCAGCTTCCCACGGCGAAGCCGTGCAGGACAGCCCCGTCATCTGCCCGACCGGGTTGCCGGGACCACCAGTTCGCACCGTAGAGTGACGCCGCACGCTGTCGTGAGTCTGGACCAGCGGCGTGCTGTCCGATACGACCGGCATGCCCCGAGGGGGACCGTGTGGGGTGGCACTGCGCGCGGGAGGGGTGCAGATGAGCACTGACGCCGACCGCACACACTCCGCGGACCCTTCGCCGGATCCCTATCCGAGACGTCCGACGGTCCCGCCCCGTCCCGCCTTTCCTCCGCGTCCCTCCGTGCCGCCGCGCGGGGACGCGTCCGCGGAGCATCCCCAGAAAGACGAGCCCACCGCACACATGCCGTACGACACGGAATCGGACGCATCCGGGCTTCCCCGGCCGGAGCCGACGTCCGCCCGGTCCGGCGGGTCCCGCCCGCCCCGTCCCACTCCGGCACCCCAGCCTCCGCCGCCCACCGGAGCGCCGCTGGCCTCCGGTCCGCGCAGACGCGAGGAGAACGGCGCCGCCGCCGCGCCGCCGCGTCCCCG
>NZ_LJGW01000060.1 GCF_001751255.1 Streptomyces nanshensis
TTCGACTTCACCGACCCCAACAACAACGGACGCTCGGCATCACGCTCTTGCCCATACGTCGCCAACAGGGCCTGCGCCTCGATCGGGTCACCCAACGACGTGCCCGTCCCATGCGCCTCCACCGCATCCACATCCGAGACCGACAGTCCCGCACTCGCCAACGCCTGACGGATCACCCGCTGCTGCGACGGACCATTCGGCGCCGTCAAACCGTTCGACGCACCGTCCTGATTCACCGCCGAACCACGCACCACAGCCAGAACCCGATGCCCCCTACGCCGGGCATCCGACAACCGCTCCAACACCAACAAGCCGACACCTTCCGAGAAACCGGTGCCGTCGGCCGCGTCGGAGAACGCCTTGCACCGCCCGTCCGCAGCCACGCCGCGCTGGCGGGAGATCTCCACGAAGGTCGCCGGGGTCGACATGACGCTGACGCCGCCGGCGAGCGCCAGGTCGCACTCCCCCTGACGCAGCGACTGCGCGGCCCAGTGCAAGGCCACGAGGGAGGAGGAGCAGGCCGTGTCGAGCGTGACCGCGGGCCCTTCGAGGCCGAGGGTGTAGGAGATCCGGCCGGAGGCGACGCTCGGGGAGCTGCCGGTGCCGTGGTGGCCTTCGAATTCGCTGCTGAGGAGCTGGGCGTAGTCGTTGTACATGACGCCGGCGAAGACGCCGGTGGGGCTGCCCCGCAGCGACTGCGGGTCGACGCCCGCACGCTCCAGCGCCTCCCACGACGCCTCCAGCAACAACCGCTGCTGCGAGTCGGTGGCCAGGGCCTCGCGCGGTGACATGCCGAAGAACGCGGCGTCGAAGTCGCCGGCGTCGTGCAGGAATCCGCCGAAGCGGGTGACCGACGTACCGGTGCGCTCGCCGTCCGGGTGGAGGAGGGAGTCGAGGTCCCAGCCGCGGTCGGAGGGGAATTCGGTGATGACGTCGTCGCCGTCGACCAGTACTCGCCACAGGTCTTCCGGCGACTCGACGCCGCCGGGGAACCGGCAGGACATGCCGACGATCGCGATCGGGTCGTCCGCGACGGACGGCAGGGTCGGCGTCGGGACGGCCGATTCGGCTTCGGAGCCGACGAGTTCGTCCCGCAGGTACGCGGCGAGGACGGTGGCGTTGGGGTGGTCGAAGACCAGTGTCGCGGGCAGCCGCAGTCCCGTCACCTCGGTGAGGCGGTTCCGCAGTGCGACGGCGGTCAGCGAGTCGAAGCCCAGGTCGCGGAAGGCGCGTGACACGTCGACGGACGCAGCGTCGGCGTGTCCCAGCACGGTGGCGACCTCGGCACGTACCAAGTCCGTGAGGACGTCGAGGCGTTCGGATTCGGGGAGCGCGGACAGACGCCGCACGAGGGAGCCTGCGGCGCGTGAACCGGCGGCCGTACGGCGTGTGCGGGTACGGACGAGACCGCGGAGCAGCGGCGACACGTCGTCCTGGGTGCGCAGCACGGACGGTTCCAGCCGTGCGGGGACGAGTGCGGGTTCGCCGGTGGCGAGTGCGGCGTCGAGGAGTTCGAGGCCGTGCTCGGCGGTGAGGGGCGGCATGCCGGAGCGTTCGAGGCGGCGCATGTCGGTCTCGGTGAGGCCGCCGGTCATTCCGGCTCCCTGCGCCCAGGTCCCCCAGGCCAACGAGGCGGCGGGGAGGCCGAGTTCGCGGCGGTGCAGGGCGAGCGCGTCGAGGAAGGCGTTGGCTGCCGCGTAGTTGCCCTGGCCCGCGCCGCCGAGTACGCCGGCGGCGGAGGAGAAGAGGACGAAGGCGGAGAGGTCGTGGTCGCGGGTGAGTTCGTGCAGGTTCCACGCCGCGTCCGCCTTCGGACGGAACACGGAATCGACACGCTCCGGCGTCAGCGACTCCACGACACCGTCGTCCAGGACACCCGCCGCGTGGACGACGGCACCGATCGTGTGCTGTCCGAGAAGGTCCGACAGCGCCTCGCGGTCGGCGACGTCGCACCCGACGATCTCGGTACGTGCGCCCGACTCGGCGAGTTCGGCGGTCAGTTCGTCCGCGCCCTCGGCCCCCTGACCGCGGCGCGAGACCAGCAGCAGATCCCGCACACCATGCTCGGAGGCCAGGTGCCGCGCCACCAGCGCACCCAGACCACCCGTACCACCGGTGACGAGGACCGTACCCTCGACCTCGGCCCAGGAGACCCCGTCACCGTCGCCGTCGGTGTCGGTGTCACCCTCGGCGGACGCCACACGCGCCAGGCGTGGGACGCACATCTCCCCTGCGCGCAGCGCCAGTTGGGGTTCGTCCGCGCCGACGGCCCGGGGGATCGCGGCGAACGACTCGTCGGTCCCGTCCACATCGAGCAGTCCGAACCGGCCCGGATGCTCCGACTGCGCCGAACGCACCAGACCCCACGCAGCGGCAGCCGCCGGATCCACGCCCGACGCCACGCCACGCGTCACGAACACCAGCCGCCCGTCCGCGAACCGCTCGTCGGCCAGCCACAGTTGAGCCAGCTCCAGCACACGAGCGCTCACGGCACGCGCTGCGCCCGCCATATCAGCACCCGCCACATCGCCGTCCGCCGGACCGGCGTCGGCCGCACCGCCCGAGACCGGAACCAGCACCACACCCGGCACCGACGAACCCTCGACGTCCGCGAGGTCCGTCCACGTGCCGGCCGTGGCGCCGGCGTCCTCGAGGGCCTGGACGAGGGCGGAGGCCGGGGCGTCCTCGCCGAGGACCGCCACCGCCTCGGGCGGCGTGCCCTCCTCGCCCGCCGCGGCCCACTCCACGCGGAACAGCGAGTCGCGGGCGGCGTTCGGGCCGGTCAACTGGTCGTGCGACACGACGCGTTTGGCCAGCGACTCGACGGTCGCCACCGGCGCACCCTCGGGGTCGGCGAGCGCGACGGTCATGGTGCCGTCGGGGGCGGGCGAGAGCCGGACGCGGACGGCGGACGCACCTGTGGCGTGAAGAGACACTCCTCCCCAGGAGAACGGCAGTCCCGCTTCGTCGTCGGAGGCGAGGAGGAGTGCGTGGAGGCCCGCGTCGAGCAGGGCGGGGTGGAGTCCGAAGCCTTCGGTCTCGACGCCTTCGGGCAAGGCCGCCTCGGCGTAGACCGTGCCCGCGCCGTCGCGCCAGACCGCGCGCAGCCCCTGGAAAGCGGGCCCGTAGGCGAAGCCCTGCTCGGCGAACTGCTCGTAGCAGCCGGCGGTGTCGACCGGTTGTGCTCCGGCGGGGGGCCATACCGAGGCGTCGAAGTCCGCGGTGCGTGCTCCGGCGGCGAGGAGGCCGGTGGCGTGTTCGGTCCAGGGCGTGTCGGGGGTGTCCTCGGGCCGTGCGTGCACGGCGATCGGGCGGCGTCCGTGTTCGTCGGCGGCTGCGACGGTGACCTGGAGGGATACGGCGCCGCGTTCCGGCAGCACCAGCGGGGCGGTCAGCGTCAGGTCCTCGACGGTGTCGCAGCCGACGTCGTCTCCGGCGCGCAGCGCCAGTTCGGCGAAGGCCGAACCGGGCACGAGTGTCCGTCCGAAGGCGGCGTGGTCCGCGAGCCACGGGTGGGTGTGCAGGGAGAGCCTGCTGGTGAGCACCAGACCTTCGGCTCCGGCGAGTTCGACGGCGGCGCCGAGCAGGGGATGTTCGACGGGCACGAGGCCGAGGCCGGAGGCGTCGCCGGTGCGGGCGGGCCGCGCCGGCCAGAAGCGCCGCCGCTGGAAGGCGTAGGTGGGCAGGTCGACGCGGGTGGCGTCCGTACCGGCGAACAGCGCCTGCCAGCGCACGTCGACGCCGCGCACGTGTGCTTCGGCGAGCGCGGTCAGCAGTTGCCGCCGGCCGCCTTCGTCGCGTCGCAGGGTGCCGAGGGCGACGCCGTCGGCACCGGCCGCTTCGAGGGTCTGCTCCAGGCCGACGGTGAGTACGGGATGTGCGCTGGGTTCGACGAAGACGGTGAACCCGTCGTCGAGGAGGGCGCGTGTGGCCTGTTCGAACAGGACGGTGTGGCGAAGGCCGCGGTACCAGTAGTCGGCGTCGAGGCCGGTGGTGTCGACCGGCTGCCCGGTGACGGTCGAGTAGAAGGGGATGCGGGCGGCGCGTGGTTCGGTGGGGGCGAGTTCGTCGAGGACCCGTTCCCGGATGGCCTCGACGTGGACGGTGTGGGAGGCGTAGTCGACGGGGACGCGGCGGGCCCGTACGTCGTCGGCGTCGCAGGCGGCCTGGAGTTCGTCGAGGGCGTCGGCGTCTCCTGCGACGACGGTGGAGCCGGGGCCGTTGACGGCGGCGATCTCCAGGCGTCCGTCCCAGCGTTCCAGCCGTGTACGGACCTGGTCGGCGGGCAGCGGCACCGACATCATGCCGCCGTCGCCGGTCAGGCGGTCGCCCACGGCCTGGCTGCGGAGGGCGACGATGCGGGCGCCGTCCTCCAGGCTGATCGCTCCGGCCACCACGGCGGCGGCGATCTCGCCCTGCGAGTGGCCCACGACGGCGGCGGGTTCGACGCCGAAGGAGCGCCATACGTCGGCGAGGGCGACCATGACGGCCCACAGCGCGGGCTGCACCACGTCGACGCGTTCGAGGGACGGGGCGGAGTCGGCGTCCCGCAGGACGTCGAGGAGCGACCAGTCGACATAGGGGGCCAGCGCCTCGGCGCACTCGTGCACCCGGTCGGCGAACACCTCGGAGGTGTCCAGCAACTCGCGGCCCATGCCTGCCCATTGGGAGCCCTGGCCGGGGAAGACGAAGACGGTCCTGCCTCCGGTGCCGCGGCCGGCGGTGCCGCGTACGAGTCCGGTGGTGGAGGTGTCGTCGGCGAGGGAGCGCAGCGCGTGGAGCAGCTCCTCCCGGTCGCCGCCGAGGACGACAGCGCGGTGGTCGAACGCGGCACGGGTCGTGGCGAGGGAGTACGCGGCGTCGGTGATGCCGGGGGCGTCGTCCTCGCTCATGCGGGAGGCGAGCCGGGCCGCTTGGGCGCGGAGCGCGTCGGCGGTCCTGCCGGAGACGAGCCACGGAACGGCCGTCCCGCCGGTGCCCGTACCGGTGCCGGCGTCGGCGCCGACGTCCGAGCCGGTACGGACGCCCGTGCCGCTTCCCTCGGCATCCGCCGGGGTGAACTGCTCGTCAGGAACGAGTTGTTCGAGGATGAGGTGGGCGTTCGTACCGCTCACGCCGAACGAGGAGACGGCGGTACGGCGCACCCGCTCGCCATGGGGCCATCCCGCGTTCTCA
This sequence comes from Streptomyces nanshensis, assembly GCF_001751255.1. Lineage (GTDB taxonomy): Bacteria > Actinomycetota > Actinomycetes > Streptomycetales > Streptomycetaceae > Streptomyces > Streptomyces nanshensis_A. The sequence continues at coordinate 5,176 of NZ_LJGW01000060.1, forward strand.
GTGAGCAGTTCGACGGCGCCCTCGTCCCAGTCGACGTGCGAGGAGGGCGCATCGACGTGCAGGGTGCGCGGCAGTGTGCCGTGCCGCATCGCCTCCACCATCTTGATCACACCCGCGACACCCGCAGCCGCCTGCGTATGACCGATGTTGGACTTGACCGAGCCGAGCAGCAGCGGACGCTCACGGTCCCGGCCGTACGTCGCCAGCAGCGCCTGCGCCTCGATCGGGTCACCGAGGCCGGTACCGGTGCCGTGGCCCTCGACGGCGTCGACGTCGGAAGGGTTCAGTCCCGCTCCGGCCAGGGCCTGCCGGATGACGCGCTGCTGTGACGGACCGTTGGGGGCGGTGAGCCCGTTGGACGCGCCGTCCTGGTTGAGGGCGCTGCCCCGCACGACGGCCAGCACCTCGTGTCCGTTGCGGCGGGCGTCGCTGAGCCGTTCCAGGACGACCAGGCCGACGCCTTCGGCCCAGCCGACGCCGTCGGCGGAGTCGGAGTACGCCTTGCAGCGCCCGTCTTCGGAGACTCCGCGCTGCCGGGAGAACTCGACGAACGTGTTCGGGGTGGACATGACGGTGACGCCGCCCGCGAGGGCCAACTCGCACTCGCCCTGCCGCAGCGACTGCGCGGCCAGATGCATCGCCACCAGCGACGACGAGCACGCGGTGTCCACGGTCACGGCCGGGCCTTCGAAGCCGAAGGTGTAGGAGACGCGGCCGGAGACGATGCTGCCCGCGCTGCCCTGACCCTGGTGCCCTTCCAGGTCGCCCCCGCCCAGGAGCGAGGCGTAGTCGTTGTACATGGCTCCGGCGAAGACGCCGGTGCGGCTGCCGCGCAGGGC
>NZ_LJGW01000052.1:0-13417 GCF_001751255.1 Streptomyces nanshensis
CCGGGAGACCGCTTGGTCTCCCGGCCCCTCGCGCTGTTCGTGAGCGTGGGCGTGCCTCAGTGGCGGCGCCGTCGCGTCACTTCTTGGGGATCCACTTCTCCCACGTGGACTTGTTCGCCTTGATCCACTTCTCGGCGGCGTCCTCCGGCTTCATCTTCTTGCCGGCGATGTCACCCGCGACCTCGTTCTGGTCCTTGGTGGTCCACTTGAAGTTCTTGATGAACTTCGCGGCGTCGCTGTTGCCCTTGGCGAAGTCCGCGTTGAGGAACTTCTCCAACTGGTTGGTCTCGTAGCCGCACTTCGCCTTCGCGGCGGGCTCCTCACAGCCCGGCGTGTACTTCGGGAGCTTGATCTCCGTCATGTCGATCTTGTTGTTCATCCACTGCGGCTCCCACCAGTAGGTGAGGAAGGGCTTCTTGGCGTCGTAGAGCCGCTGGATCTCCTTGAGCTGTGCCGCCTCGGCACCGCTCGGGATGTGCTTGTAGTCGAGCTTGAGGTTCTTGATCAGTTCCTTGTCGTGCTGCGAGTACGACGGTGCGGCACCGATGAAGTGGCCCTTGTCGCCGCTCTCGGAGGTACGGAAGTCCTTGGCGTGCTTGTTGAGGTTCTTCCAGTCGGTGATGTCGGGGTGCTTGTCCGCGTAGTACTTCGGCACGAACCAGCCGATGTGCCCGACGACTCCGAGGTCGCCGCCGGAGACGACGGTCTTCTTCTCGTCGACGTACTTCTTCTGCTTCTTCGGTACGCCGTGCCAGTCCTCGAGGATGGCGCTGGCCTTGCCGCTGTCGAGCGCGTCGAAGGCGACGGGCTCGTCCATCTGCTTGGCCTCGACCTTCACGTCGAGCTCGTCCTCCAGGAGCTTCTTCACGACGGCGGCGTTCGCCTGCGCGCCGACCCAGGAGGGTTCAGCGAGGACGACTTTGTCACCGCTCCCCCCGCTGTCGCTACTGGTGTCGGCCTTGCCGCACGCGGACAGGGAGAGCGCAGTGACCATGCTGACGCCGACGACGAGAGTGGCGCGTATCTGTTTGTTCCTCATGTCTGTGACCTGTTTTCTCTTCTCGGGGTGGACGTTTCCGTCGGGGTGGGGGGCGTTGTGTGGGCGCCTACTCACGGGAGCGCGCTCCGGCGGGCTGGGTGATCCTGTCGAGCATGATGCCGAGGCAGACGATGGCGATGCCCGCGGGCAGACCCTGCGAGAGGTCGCCCTTGGACAGGCCCTGCACGACGTTGTAGCCCAGCGCGCCGCCGCCGATCAGGCCGGCGATGACGACCATCGACAGCACGAGCACGACACCCTGGTTGACGCCGACGAGCAGCGACTTGCGCGCCAACGGAAGCTGCACGCCCAGTAGTTGCTGCCTGCTCGTCGCCCCCAGGGAACGGGACGCCTCCATCGCCGCGGGGTCGACGTAGCGCAGCCCCTGCGCGGTGATGCGGATGACCGCCGGGCACGCGTAGATGACGGCCGCGATGATGCCCGCGCTGCGGCTGAGGCCGACGAGCGCGATCACCGGGATCAGATACACGAACTGCGGCATGGTCTGCATCGTGTCGAGCACGGGACGCAGCATCCGCTCCACTCGCTCGATACGTGCCGCGAGGACGCCGAAGACGACGCCGATCACGACGGTCACCACCAGACCCGCGATCACCTGCGAGAACGTGTCCATCGACAGCTCCCACAGACCCATCACGCCGATCAGGCCGATGCAGATGACACCGGTCAGCGCGGCCCGCCACGTACCGACGATCCAGCCGACGACCGCGACCAACAGAGCCAGGGCCCACCACGGCGTGGTCTCCAGACCTGTACGCAGCGGGTTGAGCACGTAGATCGTGAAGCCCTTGGCCCAGGTGATCGTGCCGCCGAGCACCGGGATGCCGGAGCCGATCGTCGAGGTGAGCCAGTCGACTGCGCTCTGGAGGGGACGTGTGAGGTCCACCGTCCAGGCGTCCGGCCACTCGCGCTCGCCCAGGGACGAACCGATCGCGGCGAAGAGCCCGATCAGGACGACGATCAGCCCCCACACGGCCATCCGCACCCGCGCCATGAGGCGCGTCGCGCCGACGGTCACGGTCGCGTCCAGCCGTTCCCCCGCCGCCGCGGTCGTACGGTCCAGCAGCACCGCGATCAGCACGACGGCGATGCCCGCGGTGAGCGCTGTGCCGACGTCGAGGCTGCCGAGTGCCTGGTAGATCTCGTCGCCCAGTCCCTCCGAACCGATGAGGGAGGCGAGGACGACCATCGACAGGCACATCATGATCGCCTGGTTGAGACCCAGCATCATCTGCTTACGGGCCAGCGGCAGCCGGGCCGTCCACAGCCGTTGCCAGGAACTGGCGCCGAGCGATGCCGATGCCTCCAACGCGGCCGGGTCCGCGCTGCGCAGGCCGAGCGAGGTGAGGCGGGCCATCGGCGGAGCCGCATAGATCACCGTCGCGATCAGCGCGGACGGTATGCCGACGCCGAACATCAGCAGCAGCGGCAGCAGATACGCGAAGGCCGGCATGACCTGCATGGTGTCGAAGACGGGCCGCAACATCCGCTCGAAGCGGTCGGAGAGGCCGGCCCCGAGTCCCAGCAGCAGACCCAGCACAGCGGAGGCGAAGACGGCCACCGTCATCAGGGCCAGCGTCTCCATCGTGGGCTGCCACATGTTCAGCACGCCGCAGGCGATGAAGACGCCGAGCGTGGTGCCGCCCGTACGCAGTGCGCGACGGGAGAGGTCCGAACCTCCGGCCGCCCAGCCGACCAGCGTGCCGACGGCCGTGACGCCGATCCAGCCCATCGAGTCGAAGAGACTGACGATGGCGTCCACCGACGACTCGGCCGCGTTGCTGATGTGCAGCAGGAAGTAGAGGAAGATCGGGCTCTTCTCGCGGTTGTCGACGAGCCAGTTGTCCAAGTCGTTGAGCGGCGACTTGATGTCCACCGTCCAGCTCTGCGGCCAGATGCCGGAGCCCGAGACCGCCGCGCTGACGATCACGACCAGGACGGCGAGCAGCAGCACCAGCAGCTTGGGGTTGCGCGCGAACACCGCGAGGGGGCCCGGCACTTGCTGCCCCGCCGGGCTGTCCTGCCGGTGCCCGGGGACGGCGTCGGCGGGCTTCTTCTCGTCCTGCTCGGAGAGGGTGGGGGTGCTCATACCGGCCTCACCGCCCCGGAGCCGTCTTCGGAACGGGCCTGCCACGGGGCGGGCGCCGCACGGCGATTGCTCATACCGCGGCCACCTCCTTGTCCTTGCCCGCGTCGCCCTCGCCGTCGTCGTCGCCGTCGAGACCGGCCACGACGTTGAGCAGACAGGCGTGGTCGACGACGCCGATGGTCCGGCCGTGGTCGACGACGCGGAAGTTCTCACCGCTGCGTGCGATGGCCTCGATCGCGTCGGAGACGAGGGTGTCCGGGGAGAGTTCGGCGCCGCCGTTGGTCTCCGCCTTCTCCGCGGGACGCATCGCACGGCGCACGGATATGACCTGTTCGCGGGGGACGTCGCGGACGAAGTCGCGGACGTAGTCGTCCGCCGGGTTGGCGACGATCTCCTCGGGCGTGCCGAGCTGCACGATCTCGCCGTCCCGCATCAGCAGGATGCGGTCGCCCAGCCGCAGCGCCTCGGACAGGTCGTGCGTGATGAAGATCATCGTCCGGCCCTCCTCGCGGTGCAGCCGGATGACCTCCTCCTGCATGTCCCGGCGGATCAGCGGGTCCAGCGCACTGAACGGCTCGTCGAACAGGAGGACTTCGGGGTCGACGGCCAGGGCGCGGGCCAGGCCGACGCGCTGCTGCTGGCCGCCGGAGAGCTGTACGGGGCGGCGGTCGCCGAGGCCCTGCAGGCCGACCTTCTCCACCATCTCGGCGCCCTTGGCCCGGCGTTCCTGTTTGGAGACGCCCTGGATCTCCAGGCCGTACGCAACGTTGTCGGTGACCGTACGGTGCGGCAGCAGGCCGAAGTTCTGGAAGACCATGGCGGTGCGGTGGCGGCGCAGTGCGCGCAGCCGGTGCTTGTCCATGGCGCGTACGTCCTCGCCCTCCATCTCCAGGACGCCCGCGGTCGGTTCGATGAGGCGGGTCAGGCACCGCACGAGCGTGGACTTGCCGGAGCCGGAGAGGCCCATGACGACGAAGACCTCGCCCTTGCGTACGTCGAACGAGACGTCGCGTACGGCCGCGGTGCAGCCGGTGCGCTGGGTCAGTTCGGCGGCGGAGAGCCCGGCGAGTTCCTTGTCGCCGGGCACCCGATGTGCCTTCGGGCCGAAGACCTTCCACAGATTGCGGACGGAGAACACCGGGGTGACCGGGGCGGACTCGCTGGTCTCGGACATCACGCAACACCTCCCGGTGCCGTAGTCGGATTCGTTGTCGCAGTGGGTGAATCGTCTGGGTGGGCGCCGTCGCGGGCGGCGCTGCCGGCGGCGGTGGCGGCGGAGGCGGAGTCCTCACGTACGAGGTCGGCCGCCTTCTCCCCGACCATCAGCACGCCGATCATCGGGTTGACCGCGGGCATGGTGGGGAAGACGGAGGCGTCCGCGATGCGTACGCCCCGCAGGCCGCGCACCCTCAGCCGGGGGTCGACGACGGCGAGCGCGTCGTCCGCCGAGCCCATCCGGCAGGTGCCGGCGGGGTGGTAGACGGTGTGCGCGACCTTGCGGGCGTACTCGCTGATGTCCTCGTCGGAGGTGACCTCCGGGCCGGGGCATACCTCGCGCTTGAGCCAGCGCGCGAAGGGCTCGGTGCGGGCGACCTGCCGGGCGGCCTTGATGCCGTCGACGAGGGTGCGGCCGTCGTAGTCGTCCTCGTCCGTGAAGTACCGGAAGTCCAGGGCCGGTTTGACGGACGGGTCCGCGGAGGTGAGGTAAAGGCGCCCGCGGCTGCGGGACTTGGGGATGTTGGGCGTCAACGAGACGCCGTGCGGGGGGCGTTCGTAGCCCAGCCGCTCGGGGTTGTCCGTGAACGGGATCTGGTAGAAGTGGAACATCAGGTCGGGCCCGGCCGACTCCGGGTCCCGGCGCAGGAAGAGTCCGGCGTCGGAGTCCATCGCGGAGTTGTCGGGGATGGGTCCGTCCGTCTCCCAGACGATCACCGACTCGGGGTGGTCGAGCAGGTTCTCCCCCACGCCCGGCAGGTCGTGTACGACGGGGATCCCCAGCGCCTCCAGGTCCTGCCGCGGGCCGACGCCGGAGTGCATCAGCAGCCGCGGGGTGTCCACGGCGCCCGCGCACACGAGGACTTCGCGCCTCGCGGAGAGCAGCCGCTCCGTGCCGTCGGCGGCGCGTACGTGCACGCCGGTCACCGTGCCGTCGGCCACCTCCAGGCGGTACGCCCAGGTCTCCAGGAGGATCTCCAGGTTCGGGCGGTCGCCGGCCTCGATGTGCGGGTGGAGGTAGGCGACGGAGGCGGAGGAGCGCTTGTTGGTCTCCGGGTGGTACGAGAGGTCGAAGAAGCCGACGCCCTCGTGGAACGGCTGCTTGTTGAAGCCGTCGATCTCGGGGACGTCCAGAGCGTCCTTCGCGGCCGCGATGAAGTCGCGGGCGATGTCGTTGCGGTCCTGCTCGCCGACGGGCACGACGTTGTTGCGCAGCTTGCCGAAGTACGGGTCCATCGCGGCGGCGCCCCAGCCCTTCGCACCGCCGGCCTCCCACTCGTCCCAGTCGGACGGCAGCGGCTTGAAGGAGATCAGCGTGTTGTGCGAGGAGCAGCCGCCGAGCACTCTGGCGCGGCTGTGCCGGATGTGCGAATTGCCCCGGGGCTGCTCGGTCGTGGGGTAGTCGTAGTCGAGTTCGCCGCCCAGCAGGCCGAGCCAGCGGCGCAGGGTGAGCACCTCGGGCCGGTCGATGTCCGACGGTCCGCCTTCGATGACGGCGACGGTCACGTCCGGGTCCTCGGTGAGCCGTGCGGCGATCACCGAGCCGGCCGTGCCGCCGCCGACGATGACGTAGTCGTAGCTGGACGTGTCGTGGCTGGCCATTTCCGTGTCGTGCTCCTTGCTGTTCACGTGGTCGGACGGAGGTGACGAGGGCATGGTGCGGTGCTCCGTCAGCCGGAGAACCAGCGGACCGGTGCCGGGCGCAGGTTCTCGTACACGTGCTTGGTCTCGCGGTACTCGGCGAGTCCGTGCGGGCCCAGCTCGCGGCCCACGCCGGACTTGCCGAAACCACCCCACTCCGCCTGCGGCAGATAGGGGTGGAAGTCGTTGATCCACACCGTGCCGTGCCGCAGACGGGCCGCGACGCGGCGGGCACGGGCGGTGTCCGCGGAGAAGACGCCGCCGGCGAGGCCGTATTCGGTGTCGTTCGCCAGCGCCACCGCCTCGTCCTCCGTACGGAAGGTCTCGACGGTGAGGATAGGCCCGAAGGTCTCCTCCCGGATGACCTTCATGCGCCGGTGACAGTTGTCGAGGACGGTCGGCGAGTAGAAGTAGCCCTCGGCGGGCCGTACGTCGGAGGGCGCGGGACGCTCTCCGCCGCTGCGGAGCACGGCGCCCTCGTCGAGGGCGGAGGCGACGTACGCCTCGGTCTTGGCGAGCTGCTGTGCGGAGACCAGCGGCCCGCACTCGACGCCCTCCTCGGTGCCGCGGCCCAGCCGGATGCGCTGGGCGCGGGCGGCGACCTCGCTGACGAAGCGCTCGCGCACCGACTCCTCGACGATGAGGCGGGCGCCGGCGGAGCAGACCTGGCCGCTGTGGATGAAGGCCGCGTTGAGCGCCTGGTCGACGGCGGTGTCGAAGCCCTCGTCGGTGGCGCAGGCGTCCGCGAAGACGACGTTGGGGTTCTTGCCGCCCAGCTCCAGGGCCACCTTCTTCACGCCGTCGGCCGCGGCGCGGGCGACCTTCGTACCGGAGAGGAGGCCGCCGGTGAAGGAGACGAGGTCCACGTCGGGGTGCTCGGACAGGCGGGCGCCGACGGGGTCTCCGGCGCCGGTCACCAGGTTCGCCGCACCGGCGGGCAGTCCCGCCTCGGCGAGCAGCTTCACCAGGTGGACGGTGGTCATCGGCGTGATCTCGGAGGGCTTGATCACGAAGGTGTCGCCCGCCGCCAGGGCCGGGGCGATCTTCCAGCTCGCCTGCAGCAGCGGGTAGTTCCAGGGCGTGATCATCGCGCAGACCCCGACCGGCTCGTGCACGACGACGCTGTGCACGTCCGCGTCGCCGGCGTCCACGACGCGGCCGCCGGACTCGCCCGCGACGAGGTCGGCGAAGTACCGGAAGGCGGCGGTGACGTCGTCGACGTCGACGCGGCCCTCCTCCCAGGTCTTCCCGGCGTCCCGCGACTCGGCGAGGCCGATCTCCTCGCGGTCGCGCTGGAGCAGGTCCGCGACGCGGCGCAGCAGCGCGGCGCGTTCGGCGACGGGTGTACGGGGCCACTCGCCCTCGTCGAAGGCGCGGCGGGCGGCGGCGACGGCGGCGTCGGTGTCCGGGACTCCGCCTTCGGCGACGACGGCGAGCGTGGTGGCGTCCGCGGGGTCGAGGATCTCCCGCGTCTGTCCGGACTGCGCGGCACGCCACTCGCCGTCGATATGGATGCTGTGAATTTCGGACACCTTCTGTACTGCCTTCCGAGCCGTAAGCGATTCATCGTGTCACGAGAAAATCACGTCGCGATCACGCTGAAATAAGGCCTTGTGCTGGTCACATGACAAGAGCGAACCCTGCCCCGTCTCGGCGGTTGCATGTCCGCCCGGGACAGATAAGTGGGGTTCCTCACGGGGGAAGTGCGCCACAGGAAGGCGAAGAGCCTGATTGGCGCCGTGTGCAGGTCTTCATAACGATTTGAGCGTGGCGCCGTGGCTTGATCTTTCGCGTTCCGGACAGGCGGTGTTGACGGGCGCATAGGCGACGATCGGGGACGTGTCCTGATGAGCGTCCGTACCGTTGGACAACGCGGCTGCACGCGTGGACCGGCGCGGCAGGGGGGAGGAGCACAGGGTCATGACCATCGCACCGATCGACAGGATCGAGATGACCGAGCGCGAGGTGCCGAGCCTGGACGACCTGTTCGAGCGGCTGGAGCGGATGCCCGTCCCCGAGGGCTATAAGACCGAGATCGTCGAGGGGACGGTCTTCATGTCGCCGCAACGGGACACGCATTGGGAGATCGTCCTGGGGATCGTCGAACAGCTTCGGACCAGGTATCCCAAGGGCCGGGTCAAGTCCGACGTGCGATTCGACTTCCCGGGGAATCTGAACGGCTTCGCACCCGATGTCGTGGCCCTCGGCGAGGACGCCCGGCAGAACGAGCGCGGGCAGTGGGACATCGAGGCCATCGAGTTCATCGCCGAGGTGGTGTCGCAGAGCACCGCGGCCAACGACTACGGCGCGAAGAAGCGTGTCTACGCGACGGCGCGGGTGCCCGTTCTCCTCGTCGTCGATCCCTGTGCGGGAGAGTGCCACCTCTTCACCCAGCCCGAGAAGGACGATTACCAGAGCCATCTGACGGTCGCCTTCGGCAGGCCGCTCGATCTCTCGGCGACCGCCGTCGGGTTGGAGCTGGAAACAGGGGACTTCCCCCGGGACTGAGGCCGGCGCCCCCGCGTGCCTCATGGCAGGGACTGTTCGCCGAGGCCGTCGTCCCCGTCTCCGCCGCCGTTCTTCGCGCAGTCCACACCCGTCGGGCAGAAGAAGGCCAGCGCCGTGTCCAGCCGTTCCTTCTCCTTCTTCGCCGCGCCCTTCTCATCGGGCGCATAGGCCACCAGCGCGTACAGTTCGCCGTCCTCGGCCTCGAAACGGTGGTCGATGACGCGGCGCGGGCCGTCGTGTTTCTCCGAGTCGTAGGTGTATTCCAGGCGGGCCGCCGAGCCGTCGCCGCCGTCGAGGCGGTCGAGGGATTCGCGCTCGTAGTCCTTGTTCTTCTCGGCGTTGTCCTCGGCCAGTTCCAGCGAGTCGTACGGGTCGGAGTCCTCCACGTAGAAGACCTGGAGCTGCTCGGAGCCGCCGGGCTTCTCGTAGAAGACCGTGGCCGCGCCGTCCCGTTCCTCCGAGCGGCGCTTCCAGCCCTCGGGGACGGCGACGCTGAACCCCTCGGGATCCGCGGAGAGTTCGTAGCCCTCGGGCGGGTCCGACGCGGAGGGGTCCGCCGAGTCCGAGGGCTCGTCCGGCTCCTCGTCGCCGCCCGCCGGCGCCCTCTTGTCCGGGCGGGTGGTGGCCGCCGGGTCGGGCACGACCACGGAGGAATCGGCGCCGTCGGGCTGCTCCGGCTCGTCCTTCCAGCCGAGCGCCCATACGCCGAAGACGAGGCCGCACACCGCGAGCACCGCCAACGTGCCCCGCACCGCCTGCCGTTGCCGCCGCGAGGACTCCGTCTGCCGCCGCGTGCGCTGCACGTCCGCGTCGTGGTCCACCCAGCGCTGCTGGTCGGGGTCGAAACGGATCACGGGCCCTCACCTCTCACGACTCTCACCCCAGGATCTGCGCGGCGGACTCCACGACCGCGGTCGCCGACGCCAGCAGGCCGACCGCGCTCGCGCCCGTCTCCAGCCGTTCGCGGAGGCGGGCGAGCCTGCCCGTACCGGCACGGCCCGTACGTGTGATCTCGCCCTCGATCTCGTCCAGTTCGCCGCCGACGGCCGCGGTCTCGCCGGAGGACGCGAGCACCCGCATGTCCGCGCGCAGCGCCCGCACCGCCTCCAGCAGCGCCAGCGTCGCTTCGTCCGTCTGCGGCGGCGGGGCCGCATGGCTGTGGGAGACCGCCTGGCCGTGGGCTCCCGTGGCGATCGCGCCGCCGGACATGCTGCCGATGTGCACCGCGCCCCCGCCGCCGGAGGCCGGAGCCGATTCCGGAACCGGAGTCGAATCCGGAGCCGGGTCCGGCGGCACCGGGGCCGCACCCTCGCGGTCCTCGCCGTCGCGGCTCACGCCGGGCTCCTCTCCAGGTGCTGCGCCTGGCCCCGCTCCCCGGTGGCCACGGCGCCGCCGCTCATCTCCTCGATGTAGACGCCGCCGTCCCGTACGTTCACGATCTGCTGCTCGAAGCGGTCGGTACGGAAGCCGTTCTCCTCCAGGGCGTCCCGTACACCGCTGGCGATCCTGTCCTGGACGGTCTTGATGTACCGGCTGACGTCCATTTCCTGGAACAGCGACAGCTCTTCGGTGCTCGCCAGCTCCCGTACGGAGACCAGCGGGGCGTCCGGGGCCGCGTGCTCCGGGGAGGCCAGCCACTCGCGGACGACCGACAGCAGCGTGCCCGCCGCGCCGATTCCGGCGGCGGCGACCGCCGTCGGCGAGGCGAGGAGCGCGAGCACGCCCTCGCGCAGCGAACCGTCGCCGCCGCGCTCGACGATGGCGTCGACCTCCCTGAACTCCTCGACGACCGGCCCCAGTACATGCGGCACGACCTCCAGGACCAGCATCCCGCCCTGGGTGTGGACGCGTACGAGCAGCGAGACCACGACCTGTTCGTGCCAGGAGCCCACACGGATACGGAGGAAGTGCCGCCGGGCCTCGCCGGCGTCGGCGGCGGCCTCCAGAAGGTGCTGCTGGATCTGCTCCTCCGAGTAGACGCCGCTCTGGCGTCCGGCTCCGGCGGGCAGATAGACGAACTCCTCGATCTCCAGGCCGCGCAGGCTGTCCCGGCTGGTGCGCGCCGTCGCGTCGCGCAGGGCCACCAGCTTCGGCATGATCATCTCCAGGACGTGCCGGCTGGAGAGATGGTCCGCCGGCGGTCCCTGCCCGTCCGTGTACGCCTGGCCCGGCGTCTCCGCCGTGGCGTCGGGCTGCGTCCGTCCGGCGCCGGTGTCGGGGATCTGCGCGTTGAGCATCGCGCTCGGGTACGGCGGCTGCACCGGATAGCGCTGAGGCTGCGGCGACTCCCCCGGCTGCGGCTGCACTTGGGCCACCGGCCCGGCCGCGCCGCCGGGCGTCTGCGGCGGCACACCGCCGGACCGGCCGGCTCCCGGCGACTCCTTCTTGCGGCGCAGCTCCAGCGCGAACGACCAGGGCTTGTACGGGACTCCGGCACCGATGAACGGGCGGTTCGCGTCGTACAGCGTGACCTGCGCGTGCTGTTCGCGGTCGATGGCCTCGCCGATGCGCCGGTAGTGCTCGGAGTAGGGCAGTTCGGGCTGCGGCGCCGTCGCGAAGCTCTCGCGGCCGAGCTGCTCACGCAGCAGGGCCGTCACACGGATCCGGTGCAGCCAGATCACCACGGCCATCAGCAGCGGGAAGATCACCGGGAACGGGTTGTCCACGATGCTGCCGAGCGCGGTGATCCAGTAGCCCACGGCGTACAGACGGGCCGCGTACGTCACGATCCTGCCCAGCGAGCGGCGGACCGCGGAGCGCAGCCGTCCGGCGGGCCGCGCAGCCCCGTACAGCCGGGTCTCGCGTCCCGAGATCGTGCGGCCCGCCCACAGCCAGAACACGACGGTCGCGTAGAACAGCACCCAGTCCGTGGGCTGTTGGGACAGCGAGAAGAAGTCGGCGTCCCCGACGGACAGGGACCTGGAGAGGAGGTCGCCGGCGGAGACGCCGGCGTCGCCGCCGAAGCTGTCGTCCGCCACGTCCCAGGCGAGAAGTAAGGAGACGAGGAAGAAGCCCGCCCAGACCGCGAGCAGTGCGAGGGCCGTCTGCGCCTCCTGCCGCCGCGCGCGGAGCGCGTGCGCGAGCACGGGCCGTACGTCGACCCCCAGCGACGGTGCGACGGGGCGCTCGACATGGCCGACGAGTTCGTCGACGACGCGTTGACGGAATCCGGCGTTCAAGTGCGCGCCCGCGCACAGCAGACGTGTCGCCTCACTGTGAGCATGTGTGCGCATGGAGTGACTCATGAGCAGCCCCGACTTCCCCAGAGTCCGTTCAGGGATTGGCCTTGAACATACCCGAGGCGGCGCCGCCCGACCACGGGAGGAAATCCCCTGTGGATAACGCTTCGGGAACGCCGCGGAATCGCCCGCCCCGGGTGCGCGGAATCCGTGAACTCCCCCTAGGACAGGGCGAGTCGGGGCCTTTCCGGAATCCGCCCTGCTGCTTCCCGGGCCCCTCCGGTCACGGAAGCACACGCCCGGGAACGGCGCGGGCCCGTGCGCTCCGGAAGGTGTACTCCCGGGGCGCACGGGCCCGTTGGCGTTGTCCGGCCGCACGGCACGGCACCGGCACGGCACCGGCACGGCACCGGTTCATCCGTACCGACGGCCGCCGCGACCGCGGCGCGTGTGCGTCAGGCGGCGTGCGTCAGAGCAGGCCGAGACCCCGCACGGCCTCGCGCTCGTCCGACAGCTCCTGCACGGAGGCGTCGATGCGGGGACGCGAGAAGTCGTTGACCTCCAGCCCCTGGACGATCGTGTACGTGCCGTTCTCGCAGGTGACCGGGAAGGACGAGATCAGGCCCTCCGGAACGCCGTAGGAGCCGTCCGAGGGGATGCCCATCGACGTCCAGTCGCCCGCCGGGGTGCCGTTGACCCAGGTGTGGACGTGGTCGATCGCCGCGTTGGCGGCGGACGCGGCCGAAGAGGCGCCGCGGGCCTCGATGATGGCGGCGCCGCGCTTGGCGACGGTCGGGATGAACTCCTCCGCGAGCCACTTCTCGTCGTTGACGGCCTCGGCGGCGTTCTTGCCGGCGACCTCGGCGTGGAAGATGTCCGGGTACTGCGTGGCCGAGTGGTTGCCCCAGATCGTCAGCTTCTTGATGTCGGAGACCTGCGAACCGGTCCGCTTGGCGAGCTGCGTGAGCGCGCGGTTGTGGTCGAGGCGGGTCATGGCCGTGAAGCGCTCGGCGGGGACGTCCGGGGCGGCGGCCTGCGCGATGAGGGCGTTGGTGTTCGCGGGGTTGCCGACGACGAGGACCTTCACGTCGTCCGCGGCGTGGTCGTTGATGGCCTTGCCCTGCGGCTTGAAGATGCCCCCGTTGGCCTCCAGCAGATCGCCGCGCTCCATGCCCTTCGTACGGGGCCGGGCGCCGACGAGGAGGCCGACGTTGGCGCCGTCGAAGGCCACGTTCGGGTCGTCGGTGATGTCGATGCCGTGCAGCAGCGGGAAGGCGCAGTCGTCCAGCTCCATGGCGGTGCCCTCCGCCGCCTTCAGCGCCGGGGTGATCTCCAGCAGCCGCAGCTTGACCGGGACGTCGGCGCCCAGCAACTGGCCGGAGGCGATACGGAAGAGCAGCGCGTAGCCGATCTGGCCGGCCGCTCCGGTGACGGTGACATTGACGGGGGTGCGGGTCATGGCGGTCTCCGTAGTACCTGGCGGTGGCGGTTTCGAAGGCGGGGTCCGTCCCGGATGACTCCCTGGTCCCTCTTCCCCGTGGTCCCTCCCGGCGAAGCGCGGGGAGAGCCCGGAAGAGAAGCCAGGGGGAGAAGCCGGAGGGAACGCGCCCTGTCCTGCGGTGGGGTCTCCCCGTATGTCTCTCTACGTCAAGAGACCCCGCGCCAGGCTATCCGACGCCGCAAACGCATCGGCAGCCGCCCGCGCAAGGAGGGATGGCGCGGGCG
>NZ_LJGW01000052.1:14347-21502 GCF_001751255.1 Streptomyces nanshensis
CCCGCGCCGCCTCCCGTACGGCCCGGTGCGTCCGTGCGTCCGGCGCCGCCGCCCTGGCCGGGAAGCGGACGCGGGCGCAGCACCGCCGTCTCGTCGTCCGCGGGCGGGCGGCCGGTCTCCGCGGGAGCGGCGGAGNGCGGAGCTGTCCGCGTCGCTCTCCCGTACCCGTCCGATCGTGATCGTGGAGGTGGAGGGCGGCTCGAAGAAGTCGAAGGAGGACTGGGCGGGCAGACCGTCGGGGCCGACGATGGCGTGCTCCCCGGTGCGCTCCTTCCACTCCTCTTCCTTGGGGCCCTCCGCGCCGCTCGCGGCACCGCTCGGGACCGGCAGCTCCTCCAAGTTTCCGGCGTGGCCGTCCGTTTCGGCAGCCGTGCCGGCTCCCGCGTCCGCGCCCGCCTCCTTGTTCCGGTTCTTGTCGCGGGACTTGGACCTGTCCTTGTTACGCCCCCACTTGCGGCCCTTGGCGGGCTCGTCGTTCCAGAACTCCCCCAGCGCCTCGCGTGCCTGCGCGACGCGGATGGCCTCCATCGTCACGTCGTGCCGCATCTCCTCGCGGCTCCATGCCCGTTCGGCCAGCTCCCACATCGTCTCGAGGTGACGGATGTCGGTGCCCGTCACATCGCCGAGCGCGTGCGTCGCGCCGCGGGGCGGCAGCAGCCGTCCGCCCAGGTACTTCTCCCAGGACGACTTGCTGTAGCCCGTACGGTCCGCGATGGTCGCGACGCTCATTCCGCTGCGGTCGACCAGCCGTCGCAACTGGCTGGTGAACTCCCGGATCTGTGGGTCCAGTTCCTCCGGTAGCGGCCTCCACCGAGGCATGTGCCTCCCCCTGTCCCCCCGAGTTCGTCGACATTTCCCGCGCCAGATCGTCACCTAGTCTGCCACCCCGCACCGTCACTGCATCCAGGGCTGCGGGCCGTACTTCCCCACGGGGGCGCGGGCCGTACGCACACGTCACAGGGTGTGCAGGGGTATGCGCAACGGGCGGGGGGACATGGGCGGATCAGCCCGCCCGAACCGGACGCGGACGCCGCGCCGGCACCTCGCGGTCGCCCGCGGACGACGGCTCCGGGATGCGCCGCCGTCCGCCGAACCGGTCGTCTGACGGCGGCAGTCGGGCCGGTGCGGTCTGCCCGGCGCGGTCACCCGGTACGGTCACCCGGCGCGGAGTCCCGCGGCGCCGTCCGCCGGCCTCATCTGCCGACGACGAAGTGCACGATCTTCTCCAGGACGGGGATCTTCACCCAGGGGTCCGGCTGGGCCATCATCGCCAGCATCACGATCGACAGCCCGAGCACCCCGTACGTCACCATGTCCGTGAACGGCGAGCGCACGGCCAGCATCCCCACGGACGGCATCAGCCGCCGCATCACGGCGCCGGCCAGCAGCGACAGCCCGATGATCAGCGTCCCGGTGCGGAACTCGGCGACCGTGACCAGCAGTCCGACCAGCACTCCGCCGCAGACCGCCAGCAGCGGCCACTGCCGGTACGGCGCCGCGTGCCCGGCGCCCATCGCCCGACGGCCGCCCTCGGGACGTGCCGTGTCACGCGTCACCGCCGGGAAGCGGCGCGAGGTCCCTCCCGCTCCCACGTCGCTCACTCCCCCACGGCGCGCTCGGCCGCCTCGACGACGTTGACGAGGAGCTGTGCGCGGGTCATGGGGCCGACGCCGCCCGGGTTCGGCGAGATCCACGCCGCGACCTCGGCGACTCCGGGGTGGACGTCGCCGACGATCTTGCCGTGCTCGTCGCGGCTGACGCCGACGTCCAGGACGGCCGAACCCGGCGCCACGTCCTCGGGCTTGATCAGATGCGGCACTCCGGCCGCGGCCACGATCACGTCCGCCTGCCGCAGCAGGGCGGGCAGATCGCGCGTACCGGTGTGGCACTGCGTCACCGTCGAGTTCTCGCTGCGCCGCGTCAGCATCAGCGGCAGCGGGCGGCCGACGGTGATGCCGCGGCCGACGACGACCACGTGCGCCCCGTTCAGCTCGACGTCGTGCTCGCGCAGCAGCGTGATGATGCCGCGCGGTGTGCACGGCAGCGGGCCGGGCTCGTTCAGCACCAGACGGCCGAGGTTGGTGGGGTGCAGCCCGTCGGCGTCCTTGTCCGGGTCCATCAGGGAGAGGACGCGGTTGGTGTCGATGCCGCGGGGCAGCGGGAGCTGGACGATGTAGCCGGTGCAGGCGGGGTCCTCGTTCAGCTCCCGTACGGCGGCCTCGATCTCCGCCTGTGTCGCGGTGGCGGGCAGCTCGCGCCGGATCGAGGTGACGCCGATCTGTTCGCTGTCGCGGTGCTTGCCGGCGACGTACTTGCGGCTGCCGACGTCCTCGCCCACGAGCAGGGTGCCGAGGCCGGGTGTGACGCCGTGTGCGCGCAGGGCCTCGACGCGCTCCTTGAGACCGGACTTGATCGCTGCTGCCGTGGCCTTGCCATCGAGAATCTGGGCCGTCATGCGTCCATCTTCGCGGATACGGGTGCGGGGCCGAAATCCGTATCGGTCCGCAGGACGGCACGCGCCGGACGCCCGCGGGCGCGGCACCGCACGGCACCCTCCGCGCACCGCCTGCCGCACCGCCCGCCGCACCGCCCGCCCCCGCGGAACACCTGCCCGTATGGCGGGGGTTGGGGCGCCGCGTTTCGGATTCGCCACATTCGCGGGGTCCGGCTGGACATCGTCACCGTCGGGCGACGAACATGACCGTGTGGCACCGCGCCCGTACGAAGAGAAGGGCCGACGGCCGGAGCCGCACCATCGGGGGAGGCACAACGTGCACGCAGCACACCTCACGCAGTCCACTCACGGCACCTGCGGGGGCGGAACTGTCGTTCCCCCGAGACCTTCGGCCCATTCCGTCCCCTGTCGAACGCTCGGAGGAAGACACTCGTGAGCTACCCACCACCGCCCGGCCAGGACCCGAACAACCCCTACGCGCAGCCGCCGCCCCAGCAGGCGTACGGCTACCCGCAGCAGCCGCAGGGCGGTCAGCCCGGCTACGGCTACCCGCAGCAGGGCGGGTTCCAGCAGCCGGTCCAGGGCGGCTACCCGCAGCAGCCCGGCTTCACCTACCCGAACGCCCCGCAGACGATGCCGGGCACGGTCAACGCCGTCCGGATCATCCTGTTCATCATGGGCGGTCTGGGCATCATCGGGGCCATCTACAACTTCGTGCAGGCCGCGACGTTCAGCGACACCGTGGGCGACGCCGAGTTCGCCAGCATCGGGACCGGCGTCATCATCGCTGGCGCCGTGCTCGGGCTGATCTTCAGCGCGGCCGCGATCTTCCTGGCCTCGCAGTTCACCAAGGGCGGCAACGCGATCCGCATATGCTGCATCGTCTACGGCTCGCTCATGGCGCTCGGCGGACTGTTCGGCCTGATCGTCATCGTGGGCATCATCCCGCTCGCGCTGGGCGTCCTGATCATCGTCTTCATGGCGAAGCAGGACGGCGCGCAGTGGTTCAACCGCGCGCGCTACTGAGGCGGTTGGCGACGCAGACGACGCGCTGAGTCGCCTGCGCGCGCCCGGCGCGGACAGCGCCGAGTCGCACGCAGCACCGCACGCAGCACTCTCCCGACGAGGGCCGTGGCGGCCGCGAGGAATCGCGGCGCACGGCCCTCGCGCTGTGCCGGGAACGGGGTACCGGGTGTGCCGAACGTGCGGGGTACGTACGGGACCGCGACGGGGCGCCGGCGCTCAGGCGCACACCGTACGGGCGTAGTTGACCTGCTGCATGATGTGGTGCACGGCCAGCGGATCGTGCACCGGGATCATCGTCGAGTGGAACCTGCCCCCGCTGTTCACGGCCACCTGTACATGGCCCGCCGTCGTGCGCTCCTTCATCAGCAGGAAGAGCAGCCCCAGGAAGCAGAAGACGAAGAAGACCACCGCGAGCACGATGGCGTGCGTGGGTATCTTCTCCTCGGTCCGGGTCATGTCCGTGACCGTCCATGTGGCGCCGCTCAGCGGCAACTTGCCCGCGGGCGTGACGATCCCGTCGGCCGTCACCGTGATGTCCCCGATGCTGACCAGCGGCTGCGCGTATCCCCCGTCCTGGCCGTAGGCCCCACCGGGCGCGGGTCCCGGTGGGTAGCCGTAACCCCCCTGCGGACCGGGATAGCCGTACGCGGCCCCGCCGTTCTGCGGGGGCATCGGCTCCGCCGGCCCGAATCCGCCCTGTCCTGGCGTCGAGTCGTCCTTCATGACAAACGAGTATGTCGTACGGGAAGCGGCCCGTCAGGCGCCGCCCGCCCGCCGGCTTCCCGGCGCCCCCCTCAGTGGAAGAAGTGCCGTGTGCCGGTGAGGTACATCGTGACGCCGGCGGCCCGCGCGGCCTCCGCCACCGCCTCGTCGCGCACCGAACCCCCGGGCTGCGCCACGGCCTTGACGCCCGCGCCCGTCAGCACCTCCAGCCCGTCGGGGAACGGGAAGAAGGCGTCGGACGCCGCGAACGACCCCGCCGCGCGCTCCTCGCCCGCGCGCTGCACCGCGAGCTTCGCCGCGTCCACGCGGTTGACCTGGCCCATGCCGACGCCGACCGTGGCGCCGTCCTTGGCGAGCAGGATCGCGTTCGACTTCACGGCACGGCAGGCGCGCCAGGCGAAGGCCAGCTCCTCCAGCTCGGACGGCGGGAGCGCCTCGCCCGTCGCGAGCGTCCAGTGGGCGGGGTCGTCGCCCGGTGCCTGGAGGCGGTCCTTGGCCTGGAGCAGCGCGCCGCCCTCGACGGGCCTGAACTCCAGGGCGGCGGCGGGCTGTTCGGCACAGCGCAGCACCCGGATGTTCTTCTTCCGCGAGAGCACCTCGACGGCGCCGTCCTCGTACGCCGGGGCGACGATCACCTCGGTGAAGATCTCCGCGACCTGCTCGGCCATCGCCGCGGACACCGGCCGGTTGACGGCGATGACGCCACCGAAGGCCGACAGGGAGTCGCACGCGTGGGCCTTGCGGTGCGCCTCGGCGACGTCCGAACCGACCGCGATGCCACAGGGGTTGGCGTGCTTGACGATCGCGACGCAGGGCCGGTCGCCGTGCTCGTACGCGGCGCGGCGCGCGGCCTCGGTGTCGACGTAGTTGTTGTACGACATCTCCTTGCCGTGGAGCTGCTCCGCGGCGGGCAGGCCCGTACCGCTGCCGTCGGTGTAGAGGGCGGCGGGCTGGTGCGGGTTCTCGCCGTAGCGCAGGACGTCGCGGCGGGTGAGGGCCGTGCCGGCGAAGGAGGGCAGCGGGCTCGCGGCGGCCGCGTCGTCCGGTGCGTAGCCGTCGGCGAACCAGCCCGCCACGGCCACGTCGTAGGCGGCCGTGTGCTGGAACGCCTCGCCCGCGAGCCGCTTGCGCTCGTCGAACGTGAAGCCTCCGCCGTCCGCCGCCGCGAGCACGTCGGCGTAGCGCCGCGGGTCGACGACGACCGCGACCGACGGGTGGTTCTTGGCCGCCGCGCGCACCATCGAGGGGCCGCCGATGTCGATCTGCTCGACGCACTCGTCGGGCGTCGCGCCCGAGGCGACGGTCTCCCGGAAGGGGTAGAGGTTGACGACGACGAGGTCGAAGGGCTCCACGCCCAGCTCGTCCAACTGCTCGCGGTGCGCGGCCAGTCGGCGGTCCGCGAGGATGCCCGCGTGCACCCGCGGGTGCAGCGTCTTGACGCGTCCGTCGAGGCACTCG
The DNA here is from genome assembly GCF_001751255.1 of Streptomyces nanshensis. Taxonomy (GTDB): domain Bacteria; phylum Actinomycetota; class Actinomycetes; order Streptomycetales; family Streptomycetaceae; genus Streptomyces; species Streptomyces nanshensis_A. Next base: position 20,010 of record NZ_LJGW01000052.1, read on the forward strand.
GGGAAGCCCGTCAACTCCTCGACGGCGGTCACCGGGACGCCGGCGGCCGCGATCCGCTTCGCCGTCGAGCCCGTCGAGACGAGCTGGACGCCGGCCGCGTGCAGGCCACGGGCCAGTTCGTCCAGGCCGGTCTTGTCGTAGACGCTGACCAGCGCCCTGCGGAGCGTCCGCTTCGACTCCGCGTCCGCCTCGCGGGCGCTGCCCTCGTCGTGCCGTCCGTCCTGGCTCATGCCACGCTCACCCATCCTGCGGCCGTACCTTTCGTCCCTCGATGCGATAGCCGTCGCGGGCCAGACGTCCCACGACATCGACGAGCAGCCGCCGCTCGACTTCCTTGATCCGCTCGTGCAGAGCGGCGCCGGCGTCGGCTTCGTCCTCGTCCAGGACCTCCACCACGCCCTGCGCGATGATCGGTCCCGTGTCGACACCGTCGTCGACGAAGTGGACGGTGCACCCGGTCACCTTGGCCCCGTACGCGAGCGCGTCACGGACGCCGTGGGTGCCGGGAAAACTGGGGAGGAGCGCGGGGTGGGTGTTGACCACCCGGCCTCCGAAGCGGGCGAGGAACCGCTCGCCCACGATCTTCATGAAGCCCGCGGAGACGACGAGGTCCGGGTCGTACGCCTCGGTGGCGGCGGTCAGCGCCGCGTCCCACTCGGCACGCGTGGCGTGGTCGCGCAGCCTGCACACGAAGGTGGGAATCCCCGCCCGCTCGGCCCTGGCCAGGCCCTCGGTTCCGGAGCGGTCCGCTCCGACGGCGACGACACGTGCCCCGTACGCCTGCGCACCGTGGGCGTCGACGGCGTCGAGCAGGGCCTGGAGATTCGTACCGGAGCCGGAGACGAGGACGACGAGACGGGCCGGGCCGTTGCGGGATCGGGGGCTGAAACCCTGACTCGGGCTCTGGTGCGCAGCCACGCGAAGCTCTCTCTCACGGGGTTCCGCCGGGGCCGCGGGGCGCCGGCGGAGGGGAGCAGCGGATTGTGCGGTCGTACGAACTCTTGGAGCGGAGAATTCCGGGGAACTCTACGAAGCGTCCGACCGTCGGCAACGATACCGGCCCCTCACACGGCCCCCTCGGGACGGGGGCCGGAGTGCCAGGTAGCGTCATGAGTGCCGGGCGACCGGTGCGCGGGCCGAGCGCGGCAGCGCGCGAGAGGGCACAGAGCAGGCACAGAGCAGACGAAGAACAGACGAAGAACAGAGCAAGCAGAGCAGACAGGGCAAGGGGAAGACACACTCCACATGACCGACCGACGCCGCCGCCGTGCGGCCCCTTCCGAGGACGCCTCGCGCGAGGAGAACCCCTTCGCGGCACCGCCGGAGGGGCAGCCGGACCAGCCCTGGCAGCCGCGCCGCAGTGGCGCGGGTACGCAGGGCCCGGGTACGCAGCCGGGCCGCGACGCGGGCGGCACCGACGGCTCCGGCGGCTCGGCGGACGGCGACAGCGGTAACGGCAGCGGCAATGGCGACAACGGCGACGGCGGTTCCGG
>NZ_LJGW01000097.1 GCF_001751255.1 Streptomyces nanshensis
CTCGGCGAGCGCCGTGAGCTGTTCCGCCCACTCGGCGACGCTCCGCGCGCGGAAGACCGCACGCTCCCGCATCGGCACCCGCCCTTCGCGCAGGGTGCGGGCGATGTCGGCCAGCGGCGGCGCCGTGCCTTCGGCTTCGCGGGCACGGGCCCACTCGGCGAGCGAGCGGCACAGCTCACGCAGCCGCTCCTCGTCGTCGGCGGAGACGGGGAGCCGCAGAGCGCGCGGTTCGGCGCCCTCGTCGGGCCCCTCGTCCGGCCCGCCGTCCACGTCGGCGTCCGTGACCGCCTCCGCGTCCGTGACCTCCGCCGCGTGGCCGCCGGGCGCCTCCAGCACCACATGCGCGTTGGTGCCGCCGAAGCCGAACGAGCTGACGCCCGCCCGCAGCGTCCCGGCTGCGTCCGTCTCCCAGTCGGTGAGCCGGTCCACGACGTACAGCGGGCTGCCGTCCAGCGTGATCAGCGGGTTGAGACGGCGGAAGTTCACCGTCGCGGGCAGCTTGCGGTGACGCATCGCCAGGATCACCTTGAGCATCCCGGCGATGCCCGCGGCGCCCTCCAGATGCCCGATGTTGGTCTTCACCGAGCCGATGCCGCAGCGGTGCCCGGACGGCTCGGCCTCCCGTCCCTCGCCGAGCTGCGCGAACGCCCGCTTGAGGCCGCTGACTTCGATGGGGTCGCCGACCGGGGTGCCGGGCCCGTGGGTCTCGATGTAGGAGACGGACTCCGGGGCGATCCCCGCCCGCCGGTAGATCCCGGCGATCAGCTCGGCCTGCGCGGCGGGGTTGGTGACGGTGAGCGAACTGGTGCGCCCGCCGTGGTTGCTGCCGATGCCCTTGATCACCGCGTGTACGGGGTCGCCGTCCCGGCGGGCGTCCGCCACCCGCTTCAGCAGGACGACGCCGCCGCCCTCACCCCGTACGTAGCCGTTGGCGTCCGCGTCGAAGGCGCGGCAGAGCCCGTCCGGCGAGAGCATGCCCGCCTTGGCGAAGGCGATGAAGTGCCGTGGCGACCAGGTCAGGTTGACGCCTCCGGCCAGCGCGTGGTCGCAGTCCCCGGACTGGAGCGCCTGTACCGCCTGCTGCACCGCCACCAGCGAACTGGCGCACGCGGTGTCGTTGACGACGCTGGGCCCGCGGAAGTCGAAGTGGTGCGATACGCGGTTGGCGATGATCGCGTACGCGGCGCCCGTCGGGTAGTAGGCGTCGACCTCGGAGACCTCCTTCTCGATGAGCTCGGCGTAGTCCCAGTGGCACACCCCCATGAAGACGCCCGTACGGGAGCCGGCGACCCGGTCGGCCCGGTATCCGGCGTCCTCCAGCGCCTGCCAGCTCATCTCCAGCGCCATCCGCTGCTGCGGGTCCATGGAGCGGGCCTCGCGGGGCGAGACATGGAAGAACTCGGCGTCGAAGCAGTCGGCGTCGTCGACGAAGCCGCCCCACACGCTGTTGGTCTTGTTGAACTCCCGGCGCGGGTTGCCGAGATGGTCCTCCTTGCGCCAGCGCCGCTCGGGCACCTCGCTGATCAGCGAGCGGCCCGCGGCCAGGTGCTCCCAGAACTCCTCCGGGTTCCGTGCGCCCGGCAGCCGCAGGGACAGGCCCACGACAGCGATGTCCTGCCCGTCCACCGGGCCGCCGGCCGCGCCGTCGGCGACGGTGCCGACAGCGGTGCCGACAGCGGTGCCGACGGGGCCTTCCTCGGGGAGGGCGCCGGATTCTTCCTTCATCGCAGGATCTCCGTCCTAGGCCGGCAGCGCGCTGCTGCGCCGGTCGACGACGTACAGGGGGACAGCGAGGGGGGTGTCGCGGCGGGCGTTGCCGCGCACGTACCAGTGGTGCAGCCAGACCGTGGAGGCCAGCAGGACGAACGCCTGGTTCTCCTTGGTGCCGATCCGCTCGGGCGGGCTGTCGAAGACCCGGTCGGTGAAGCGCCGCACGAAGCGCTCGTCGAGCACGCCGATGTCGCCGAGGGTGCCGGGGTCGGCCAGCAGGTCGCGGTAGTCGGGACGGGACCGTACGAACGCGGCGCTGTCCGGCGCCCGGTAGGGGAACTTGCCCTTGCTGACGATGCGTTCGGGCAGCACGTCCCCGTACGCGCGCTTGAGGAGGTACTTCTCGTCGTACGGGTCGCCGAAGCGGCCGTTGACGGACGCGGCGCGGCGCACCACCGCCGGGTCGAGGAACGGGCAGCGATTCTCCACGCCGTGCGCGAGCGCCATCCGCTCGCCCTGGGTGGCGAGCAGATAGCCGCTGAGCAGCGTACGGAACTCCAGCCACTGTGCCTTCTGCACCGCGGACAGCTCCGCGTATCCGGGCTCCTCCGCGACGAGCCGTTGTACCGCGGCGAAGGGGTCGCCCGCGTCCTTGAGCAGCCGCACGGCGAACCGGCCGTTCTGGAACCGCATCTGGTGGGAGAAGAGACCGGGCATGGTCTCCTCCGTGAACTGCCGGTAGAGGCCCAGCATCCGGCGGTGCCCGTCCTCGCCGCTGAAGTGGCGCAGATACGGGTAGAGCTGCGCCATGCGCCGCATCCGGGTCGCCTCGTCCAGCTCGTGCCACTCGGAGAGCAGCCGCGCGTCCTTGAAGATGCCGTAGCCGAGGAAGGCCTCGTCGGCGCCCTCGCCGCTGAGCACGACCTTGACGCCTTCGCTGCGCACATGCTGCGCCAGCAGGTACATCGGCACGAACGCCGTGCGGAAGACGGGGACTTCGGCGTGGCGTACGGCCTCGGGGAAGGTCTCCACGACGTCGGAGTCGGAGACACGGACGGTGGAGTGGTGCGTCCCGAGGTGCTTGGTCAGCTCCTCCTGCTCGGCGGTCTCGTCGAACTCGGCGTCCTCGAACTGGATGGAGAACGTACGCGGCGGCAGCCCCGCCCGCTCCTTGGTGAGATGGGCGAGGATCGAGGAGTCCAGACCTCCGGAGGCGTAGACGCCGACCTCGACGTCGCTGCGCAGTCGCAGGTCGACGGCGGCCTCCAGATCGGCGCGCACGAGGTCGACGGCCTCGTCCTCGGTGGCGGGCGGCTCGCCGCCGGTCAGGTCGAGCGACGCCCAGCGGCCGCGTTCGGTCTCCGTCCCGCGGACCGTCAGATACTCGCCCATGGGGAGCTGTTCGACGCCGCGGTATCCGCTCTGCGCGGGCAGCGGCGTCCAGGTGGCGAACGTCGAGGCGAGATGCTCTTCGTCGAAGGCGAACTCGAAGCCGGGGTAGGCCAGGAAGGCCTTCATCTCGGAGGCGAACAGCCACGCGTCGCCGTGCCGCGCCACATACAGCGGCCGCTTGCCGAACCGGTCGCGGGCCAGGTGCAGTTCACCGGTGACGGTGTCCTTCAGGGCGAACGCGAAGGCCCCGTTGAAGCGTTCGAGGCACGAGCGCCCCCAGTGCGCCCAGGCCATCAGGACGACCTCGGTGTCGGACTCCGTACGGAAGGACACCCCGCGGCCCGCCAACTCGGCGCGCAGTTCCCGGTAGTTGTACAGCTCGCCGTTGTAGCAGAGCCAGTACCGGCCGTCGGTGCTGCCGACGGGCTGCGAGCCGGAGGCGAGGTCGATGATGCTCAGCCGCACCGTGCCCATGGCCGTACGGTCGTCCAGGAAGCAGCCCGCCTCGTCGGGGCCCCGGTGCTCGATCTGCGCGAGCATGGCACCGGCGATGTCCCGGTAGCGCTCCGGGTGCAGGGGGCTCGCGTGGAAGCCCGCTATGCCGCACACCGGTTACTTGCTCTCGGCGGTCTGCCGACGGGCGGACGCCACGGACTCGACGAGGCCGGCGAAGGTGACGGCGACGTTGCCGAGCAGCGCCTCCTCGCCGAACTTGACGCCGTACTCCCCCTCGATGTGCCCGATGAGCGAGATGTAGCCGAACGAGTCGAGCACGCCCGCCTTGAACAGGTCGGTGTCCTCGGTGATCTCCGAATCGAACTCGAACATGAACTGCTCTTCCATGTACTGCTTGAGTTCCTGCTCCATGGCGTACCTCATCTCGTTCCGGATCTGGTTCCGGGTGTGGTCGGGCCCGGGATGCGGGCGGGTTCGGGCGGAGCCGGGGCCCGGGCGGTACCCGGGAGCCGGCACGGCGGTGCGGACGGAACCGGTCCTGCCGGGGCCGACTCGCCGCGCGTCGCCGTCGACGCGCTGCCGCGGTGGGTCCTCGTACGGTCCTGTCGCGTTCCTCCGGGTCAGCGGGTCCCTGCGGGTCGGCGGGCGCCCAGCCCGGCGGCGACGACGCGTGCGACGCCGGGCCAGTGCGCCCGGATGAAGAAGTGGTCTCCGGTGAAGACCCGGGCCGTGAGCGGCGCGGTGGTCTCCCGCTGCCAGGCCCCGACGTCGGCCTCGGTCAGGCCCTCCTCGTCGCCGGTCATGGCGGTGACGGGGCAGTCCAGGGGTGCGGCGGGGGTGTACGCGCAGGCCCCGAGGACGGTGAAGTCGGCGCGCAGAACGCGCTCGTAGAACGTGGTGAGGTCCTCGTACTCGAACAACTCGTCCGGCACGCCGCCGAGTTCTCTCAGGTGCTTCCAGAAGGCGTCGGTGGGCAGATCGCTGGTGTAGCGCTCCCGGCTGGGCCGCGAGGGGCCGCACTCGCCGGAGACGAACAGATGGCGGGGGCCGGGCAGGCCCTCCTCGCGCAGCCGGCGGGCGAGGAGATGGACGAGCCGCGCGCCGAGGCTGTGCCCGTAGAGCGCGTACGGCCGGCTCACCCGGTCCCGTATCCGGGCCAGCATGTCCTCGACGACGGGCCCCGGTTCGGTCAGCAGCGGCTCGGAGACCCGCCGCCCGCGGCCCGGCCGCTCCAGGGTGACGACGTCCGCCTCGGGCAGTTGCTCGGCGAGCCCCGCGTAGGAGCGCTCGTCGCCTCCCGCGTAGGGCGCGCAGATCAGCAGGGGCCGGGTGGACTCCCGTACGGCATCGGCGGTGGCGGCGGTGGCGTGCCCAACGGGCCGCGCGCTGCCGGACGTTGACGCTGCGGGAGCGGACGGGGCCGGGGCCGGGGCGGAGGCAGCGGGCACGGAGCCGGACGCAGAGACGGAGGGGGAATTCCCCGACCCGGACACACCGTCGATCTGCCGCAGCATCCTCGTCAGTACGGTCCCGGGTCCCGCCTCCCTGCCGCGCTCGGCGGAGGTCCGCTCCAGCACGTACCGGACGCTTTCCAGCCACCGCACCGGCCCGGCGATCTGCTCGCTCAGCGTCTCCGCAACATCGCCGTAGGGCCGTGCCGACACATTGGCGATCACCGTGGCACGCGGCGGCGCGAAGCGGAATCCCCGGAGGAACGCACGGAACTCCTCCCGCGCGGGTCTCATCAGCCGTGAGTGGAAGGCGGCGGAGACCTTCAGCCGCGCCGTACGCACCCGGCGCTCGTCGAAGTGCCGCTGGGCGCGCTCGATCTCCTCCACCGGGCCCGAAAGCACGGTCTGCGCGGGGGTGTTGACGTTGGCGACGTCGAGACGATCCATGCCCTCCTCGGCCAGCGTCCGCCGCAACTCCTCCTCGCCGGGCCCCAGTACGGCCAGCATCCCGCCGTGGCGCGCCCGCGCCATCAGCTCACCGCGCTTGAGGACGAGCCGCAGTCCGGTCTCGAAGTCGAAGACGCCCGCCGCGAGCAGCGCGTTGTACTCGCCGAGGCTGTGCCCCAGCAGGTAGTCGCCCTCCGGCGCCCCGTCCTCCAACGACCCCAGATACGCAAGGGCGTTGACGGTGTAGAGGGCGGACTGGGTGTACCGGGTGTCGTCGAGCTGGCCCTCCGGGTTCTCCAGGCACAGCTCGCGCAGGTCGTATCCGAGGACGTCGCAGGCCGACGCGGTGGTCTCGGGAAAACGGTCGAAGAGTTCTCTTCCCATTCCCTTCGACTGAGAGCCCTGTCCCGGGAAGAGCACGAAATCGGGGAAGCCTTCTAACGTATCCACTGACATACCGAATCCGCACTCCGATAAATGGCTTCGCCTGGTATCAGCAGATCGAACGTATCGCCCACACACAAAGCGCGAAACGGCCGCCGCCCAAAAGCTACCACGCGGACCAAGACCTATTTACCGGTCCCACCCCCGGAGTGCACCGAAGGGGCAGCGGTCCTTGAACGCCTGCCGTGGAGTGTAGGCGGCAACTCTGGCTCCCGCAATCACAGACCAGCCAACCGGAACGTTACGACGTGCCGACGGAATACCCTTCCCCAGGCTGAACCCCATGGCCTTGTCAACGCGCGGAGACTCCTTCGGAGCCATCATCACAGCAGGTCAGCGAATTGTCAGGACAAGGTCTAGCCCAGGACGTGAAGCAGCATCAGCCACCGGGAAGCAGCCCCCACTACAAGCGCCGCCGGAGGAACTTCTCAGAAATCCCCTAGAACTGCGCCCACCATAAACTTCGCGTACTCGCGGGTTAACAGATCCTTAAAATTCCGCGGGTCCCCGAAATCAGACATCGAGACCAGAGCACACCACCCCGCACCACGGACACACTCACCCCGAATCCCCTTCCGTTCCAGGACAGATCCGGCACCGCGCACACGGGTATCCCCGCACAACCCAGACATTTCCCGGAGTGAATACAGAAGGAAACTCAACGGTAACCGAAACAATTGACATGACCACGCCTTAAGCGTGTCCGGCTCCGCCTGCTCGAATGAGAAGAGCCCCGCACAACAAGAGCCGGTCTCGCCTCCTCGGCACCACTCGCCGTCCCACACACAGTTCTGTACGACGGCGAAGGCTGGCCCCGGCATCAGGGAGAGGTCTGATCCGACCCCACGGGCCGACCCGAAGTCCCCGTGCCTTCAGGGGATATCGGGAGTCCGCTCACCGCGGGGAGACGCGTCGGTCCATTACTGCGGGACGTCGAAACTGTGGGGAAGGGCTCGGCGAGGCCGTGCCAGACAGGCGAACACGTCCGCTGATTCCGCAGATCAGGCCGAAACTCCTTCCCGACGGGCCGCTCGCCCCGGTAGAGGCGCGCGTGGGCGCCGACCGGGGATTGCCGCCACGTTCGCTCACCGGGCGACCCAGGAGGTTGCTCGGTCGGCCAGTGCCGAAGTGATCGCGTCGGCCGCGGCCATCAAGGGTGGCGGACGACCCGACCGGGGGTGCCGCTCAAGCAACCGGTCACGTTCGCAGGGAGGTTCCGAGCCAGCTTCCGTCAGGCGTTACGCTCTGGCACACCAACCGACTACTGACATCTACGAGTCCCAATGGCCAGCTCAGAGAACGACGCAGAAGACTGGGTCCCCCCGGAGGGATCGTGGGCTTCGTCAGCAGCCCGCCGACGGAACATGCAGGCGATCCGCAGCCGGGACACGAAGCCCGAACAGCAGATCCGCCGGCTCGTCCACGCAGAAGGGTTGCGGTACCGGGTGAGCGCGAGACCGCTGACCAGCCTGCGCCGCACCGCCGACATGGTCTTCCGTCCGTGGAAGGTGGCTGTCTTCATCGACGGCTGCTACTGGCACGGCTGCCCTGAGCATTACGTACCGCCGAAGACCAACTCCGGGTACTGGTCCCAGAAAGTCCTGCGGAACATGGAGCGCGACCGGGACACGGACAAGCGGCTCATCGAAGCAGGCTGGCTCGTTCTGCGGTTCTGGGAGCACGAAGCCTCAGACGTCTGCGCCAACGAGATCGTTACGGTCGTTCGTCGGCAACGGGCCGATCGAGGAGTCTGAGGAATCCGGCGTCAACTCCAATTCGGTCTGGAAATGCCCGGGTTCTGACTGGGCGCCGAAATACTCAGTCCGCACGCCGTCCAGCAGAGCTTCCTTGAGTTCTGGCCTGAGAACGGACGCGATGACAAGACCGATAGCCTTCGCAACCGGCGGGGGAAAGGCATTACCGACCTGACGGTATCTGGCGGTCTTGCCTCCTTCGAACTTCCAGTCCTCTGGGAAGCCTTGGATTGTCGCGGCTTGGCGGACCGTGAGCATCGGGCCGGATGGACGCAGGAAGTCCCGTTCGGGGTCTGTGCTTTGAGCTGGCTCGTTCGCGACGCCGTGAGCGTTGACGCCCAGGGACTCCCACTGCTTCTTCGCACGGCTCGGCCCCAGGTCAGCGCCTCCATGCTTTCTTGAGCCGCCGACGAGGGTCGGTGCGACAGTGTCGTTCTGCTGCGCCCTCTCCAGCCACCTGGCGTACGCTTCGTCGATCCTGCCGACGAGCTTGGGGAACCTCTGTGTGAGCACCTTCCGGCGATCTTCCATGGAGGATTGCAGCGCATCAAAAACAGTGTTCCGCCTACTGCCCATTTCCGTGGGCCAGGGGAACTTCCCGTCTTCCAGTCCAGCCTTCACGCAGTACTCGTCCTGGATGGCGATCAGGACCGAACGCGGCCTCAGCTGAGGCACACCATAGTTATGTGCTTCCAGGATCCGCCAGCCACAGAACCGGTACCCCGCTTCAACCAGATGCTCAGCGATGGATTTCCGGTACGTCTCGAACTTCACGTCCATGATCCCACGCACATTCTCGATCATTACGGCTTTCGGCTTCAGTGAAGAGACCAGCCAAAGCATCCTGGGGAAGAGATCTCGGTCGTCGTCTTCTCCAAGTTGCTTTCCTGCTTTGGAAAACGGTGGGCACGGCACACCGCCAGCCAGCAGGTCAAGCTGGCCGGGCTCCAGGGATTCGCCGCCCAACGCCTTCAGCTTGCGGCCGGGCTCGAAGTCGTGGACGTCCAAACCCAACACGTCGGGGGCATCCTCGCCGTGCTCCCGCTCCATGTTCGTCTTCAGCGTGTCGACCGCGTGCTTGTCGTACTCGACCAGCGCGAGGTGCCGGAAACCGGCCTGTTCAAGCCCAATCGCCTGCCCGCCGGCCCCCGCGCAGATCTCAAGCGAGGTCAGCTGCTCACGTGGCTCATGGCTACTCGCGCCCATCGGCGTGGTCCTCCCGGTGTGGCTCAAAGAGACCCCAGTCTCGCAGAGTTACCGAGAAGCGGCAGTCCTCCGCGCTCTCAATTCCCTGCTCAGCACCAGGATTGTCGCAGCTCACCGGAGTGCTGCCGCGAGCAGGGCGGACAAGCTCGCGGCAGCACGGATCATCAGACTGTCTATATCCGCCTGATGTGCTGCAGGACAGCATGAATATCAGCGGCATCCAGGCCGCCGACTGCGGGAGGGGCCTCCTGGAGGTCCGCTAGCTGCTGGACCGAAGGGTCATCCAGCACCCGGGCCATGAAGTCCAGCTTGTCGTGGAGCCGGGCTTCGACGACCTCATCGATGGTCTGATCTGCGGCCAGGACTGTCACCCGGGTCTCTTCGTCCCCGGCGAGACCAAGCCGGTGGATGCGGTCCAGGCTCTGCAGATACCTGCCAGCCATGAAGTCCCGGTCCACGTACACGGCGTCATGGCAGACCTGGTGAAGGCTGATGCCCTCACCGAGAGTTGCGGGGTTCGAGACAAGGACCATGCAGTCCGGGTCCTCACGGAAGCGCCGCAGTTCCTCCTCCCTGTCCGGGGTTCCGCCATGAACCACCGCGGGGTTGAAGTTTTCCAGCAGCTTGGCCAGCGACGTAAGACTCCGCACGAACGTCGTCCATACCAGCGTCTTACGTCCTTGGGCAGCGTTGGCGGCCACAATGGCCGACGCCTCGGCGTACTTGGGCGACAGCTCATAGTCGGACAGGTTCTTCAAGTGGTCGTACAGAGAATGGTCCTGGGGCACTTCGAGAGGGGGCAGCCGGTACTCGACGGGCTCGTACTTGCTCGCTCCTTCCAGCAGCAGCGCCGGGTTGGTGGCCGCCATGAGCAGGCGGAGAGCGGACTTTCCCAGAGCGTTGAAGTCTTCCGCGACAGCCGAAGCGCGGGCTGAGAAGTTGCCGACCAGCGCGCCGTAGATCTCCGAGTGCAGTGGCGCCAAGGGCACCCGGACCACGCGTGCAGTGACGGGGGGCAGGCCCAGCTCCTGCTTCGTCGTCCGGGTAAACAGCGGCCGCAGTACGGCACTTGCGTGGCTGAGGTCGCCGCCAGCGACCGCCTGCACGACGGTCCGCTGACCGTGGCCCGGCCAGACGAAACCGAGGAGGTTCTCCAAGTCCTTCGCGCCGTTTGGTGCCGGGGTGCCGGTGAGGATCAGCCGCCGGTCGGCCTGCGGGCCGAGAGCCATGCACGCGGCGCCATATGTCCCCCGCGAGCCGAGCTTCATCCTGTGCGCCTCATCCAGCAGAAGCATGGAGGGCTCGGCTTTCAGCCAGGAAGCCAGGAAGGCCAGTTCGCGGTTGAGCCGCTCGTAGTTGACGATCAGCACCTCAGCCCACGGGTCCCGGCCGGCGTCAAGGATGTGCGAGCGGAGGGGGCGCTGGAAGCAGATGCCGGTCTCGTACACCCAGGACTCGTAGGCAGATTTAGGGCTGACGACCAACAGCCGGCGTACGTCGCCCCGTTCACGCGCAGCGGCGTATACGGCCAGGGCGACGCGGGTCTTGCCGGCACCGGGCACACTGAAGTTCGCTCCGTGCCCCAGCGAGAGGAGCTTGGCGATATCCCGTCGCTGGAACTCCGTGAGCGGACCCTGCCATTCGGAACCGAGCAGCGTCGGCACGTCGTCGGCAGCCAGCTCCAGTGAGCCCGGATCCGGTGCACTCAGCTGTTTCCGGACAGTCTCTGCATCGCGAAGGCTGGAAGTGACGAGCTTCTGGAGATCGTCGTCCCATGTGACGCCCTGGTGGTCCGGCCACTGGCTGATGACACCGATGCTGGAGAGAAAGTCGTCCAACTCAACGGTGACAATCAGCGGTGCTGGCTGCCGCCCCGTACGGAATCGGGCAGCCATCTGGACGAGATCCGACCTGTATCCCTCTGCCGCCGTCAACTCGGCCTTGGTGCCTGTGGCATCCAGCCCGAGATGCAGTGAGCCCTGTTGGCTCGGGGTCACGCTCTAGTTCCCTTCTGCCTTCACCGCGCCGAAGAGCCAGGAGAGGCCCTCTCCCGGGTCCTCCACCCCCTTGCCGGCCTGGCGGGCGAGCTTCTGAACGCTCTCCCGGAGCTGCAACAGGGCCTCGTCGAAGGCGACTTCGTCAAAACTCTTCGAGCCGCGCGCCTTCACGACTTCGCCGACGCAGAGGTCGATGGACTTACAGGCGTCTTTGAGACGCTCGGGGGCCATCTGCTTCTTCCTCCGGAGCCGTACGTCCCGGCCGGCGCTGGTGATGGCGGCGTCATAGCCCTCCCTCACCTTCTCCCAGTACTCCCTGGCCTCCCGTCGCTTGTCCTCATCCAGTTCTTTGCTGTTCAACTGCGCCTGCGCCTGAAGCAGTTGAGTAGTGCGCTGCCGGGCCGCCGACACCTTCGAGGACGGACCAGGCACCGCGATCCCCAGACCGGGGATCAGCGTCTCAGCCTGGGCCGGCACCTCCTGACCTGCAGCATTAATGTCCTCCGGCAGCTCGCGGGACAGGTAGCTGTCCTGGAAGTCGGCCTCGATAAAACGGACATCCGTCTTGGCAAAGCGGAGAACAATCGCGGGCATGCGTGACTCCTTGAGGATCTCCGCACCGTCCGGATCGTTGGCGGCCAGATTCATGTAGTCACGGTGCAGCTCCCTCAGCTTCTCCTGAGCATCCTCGAAATCGACCAGCCGGAGGGAAGCACCATTTGTGGCGCTGCGCTCAATCTGGTCATAGAGGAGCTGGAGAATCCACTGGGACTGCTCATACGTCTTTACTTGGACCCGGAATTCCCTGGCGATTGCCTCAGGAGGAAGACCTGCCTCGCGCCGTTCCTCCATGGCGAGCAGCTTGTTGAGAAACGTGTAATCGCGGCGATGGTCTTCCCGCATCTGCAGTGACAGCTCAACTGCGTTGATCTCAGCCCACGTAGCAGACTCGGGCAGGACGCCAACGCGCATTGAGGTCTCGCCCAGCTCAAGCAAGGCGGCAGCACGAGTGTTTCCGTTAACCAGGACCCCGTGGTAAGTAATCAGGCCGGGTTCGTTCTGACCGTACTCCTTGAGGTCTTGCTTCAGCGTATCGAAGGCGGAGTCCCGCTTCTCCGGGTCCGACGGATCAGCCTTGAGAAGACGCCTCAGATAGTCTTGCCCCACCGAACCCCAAGGGTCCCTCAACAGGGCCTTTTCACGCTCCGGTTGATGGCTTCGCTGGGCCCGGATGCGATGCGTCGCAGGATTGAAGTAGAGATCCTTCAACTGAAGGTCGATGACCTCAGCGTGGTACAGCTGACCATTGAGGTCCACGGTCACGGTTTCCCGGGAGCCGCCTGCCTCCCTCACCTCCTTGAGCCTCTTCCCGACCAGCTCGGCGATTTCGCCGGCCGCTGGCGGCAATGGAAAGTCCTGCGTCATGAGCTGGTATCTCCCTGCATCAGTCCTGGTCTTCGGTCAGAGCCTGCTGGACAGCCTTGCGCGACTCCTCCGGGAGTGCCCGGTACCTGCCCCAGACCTCTTCTGCCGGCCCCAGAGTCCGCTGGCCAGCAGCCATCCATTCCAGAATGGCCCCTTGTTCGAGGTGCGTAAGACTCCGCGCAGCCTCGATCAGGGCACCGACATCATCCAGCCGGCCCTTCCCGCCGATGCGGCAGCGGTTGCACTCGGTTACGAACTGGACCTCCTCCGAGCCGTCTTCCAGAATGACCCGCCGGCGCGCAACGTCCAACTGCGCGTCCTGCCCGTCAGGGTAGGGCTCTCCCGCGCTGATGCCGCACGAGCGGCAGAGGTGGTCATCACCGTCCATGATCCGGGACCGCTGGACCGCGGAGAGGCCGGCCCGCGCCTTGGCATTGGCCCTCTTCTGTCCCGGAATCCAGACCTCCGCGCCCTTCTTGGCATAGCGCTGCTCGTCCAGAAGGAGACGCTCGTCTTCACGATGCGTGTCGATCTGCCAACCGTAATCCCGGAGATCACGGATACGCCGGTCGATCTGGGCCACATCCGGGAAAGCAGCACGTAGCTGGGACTTCCTGAAGATGTTCCCTTCGCCCACTTCGCACTCCAGCCAGAGAGCGGCCCGGATCATGCTGCCGTTCTTCTCCTTGTCCTGCCACGATGGCAGTTCCATGCGTTTTCTCCTCATTTGCGCCAATTAATGTCTGAACTGGACGCCGGGGCTGCCGGCTTGAAGAATGACCTGAAACCCGGTTGCAGAATTCGGTCTCGTGACCTACGGCCCCGACGCCCAGTTGCGGCCCCGTGAAAGCGGATGCCGACGCTAAGTGCAAGAACCCAGAGCCAGCACTGCCGCCTGGTCACGGTTGTTGCTCAGCTCCCGGAAGCCGTGACTACTGATTTTCGGCCTTTTCCAGCACCCTGCGCAGCACGTCCATCTCCTTCTTGGTCACCACCTTCACCTTCTGCCTCGGGCGAGGTCTCGGAGCGTCACCCAGCAGGCCCGACTCCCCCGACCTCAGGAGCTGCGCCCGCCACCTGTACACCGAGGACACAGACGTACCGTTCCGAAGCGCTGCCTCGCGAGCAGTCAGCTCACCCGAGATCACCGACGACGCGATCCTGGCCTTCTCCTCCACCGAGAACTGCGGAAGTCGACCCATGCGTTTTCTCCTAACTGCCCCGCAAGACACAGCCGTGCCGTGCACGAGCACGCCAGACGGCTCGGCTCACGGCCTGAATTGAGATCGCCTTCAACCATGACGACGCATCCACCGTCATGTCCAGCGCCGGCTGTCGCGCATTAAATGGAGCCGGGAGCAGTCTCAGAATCACGCAACACGGCACTCTTCAGATGCCATTGCTGCGGGTGGTAGACAAGGTGGTTCGCCTGGAAAATCACGAGGGGACACAGGTGTCTGCCAAGTTGAAGCTGTCTCGCATCAACCCTCTTCTCACACCAGACGAGGAGGAATACGTCCAAGCCTTCCGAGACATGGCCATGAGCCTGGGCGTCGCATCAGCCGCTGAGCTGGGGAGAAGGCTGCGCCGCTACAGTCGAAGCCACACGCGGCGAATGCTCCACGGGCAGGACAACATCCTGCCGTCTGAGGAGGCCATGAAGGCCGTGCGCAGCCGACTCGCTGCTCCCCCGTACTCCGAGAGCACCATCAAGGATCTGGCGCACAAGGCCTTCGCCGCCCGGAAGGAACGTCGCATACGGGAGCGCGACGAAAAGAAGCGTGCGAGCAAGCCGCCTGCACTCGCCGGAACTTCGGAAGGTCCGGCGGCCGGAGCAGAACCGAGCAGTAACTCTTCGTTGCCGGTCCCCCTGTCGGCAGGGGACCGGCAACGAAGCGGAAAGACCGGAGTCTCCCCGGGCCCCAGGACGGCACGGCCGTCGGCCCCGGAGTTCGTGGACCGGGCGGCCGCCCTCAGGTCGAACCCGTCAGGGCTTCTGTCCATCGTCCGCATTGCCGCCGGTGGGCTGAGCGCTTACGAGGGCGCTCTCGCACTTCACTTGCTCAAGGAGGGAAAGGACGACACCGTGGCTGACTCCTTCCTTGAGATCTACGCCAAGGGGCGGGAGTACCCGGATGTCATGGAGACGGCAGTCGTCCTGCTGGACGAGTTCCACATGAACGACGTGGCCAGCACCGTGCTTCGGGCCGCTCTCAAGACCCATGCCGGCAAGAACTGACGGGGCGTCGGGCGTTTGGCGGGCTTCTCCCGTTCTCGCCGCAGTGGAGACCCGTGCCGCGGTGAAGGACGCGCCAACGGGCAGCCGGCTAGGCCCCGTCCCTCTCCCCCGCTCCCCCCACCCCATAAGCCCGCAGAAACGTGTCGGTCGCCGCCCGGGCGACAGCGCGGAGTTCGGCGTCCGGGACGCGGCGGGTGCCCAGGCGGGAGCGTAGCTCCAGGGGGGCGGTGAGCAGGGCCAGGAACTGTTCGCTCGACTGGTCCGGGTCGGTGATGGTCAGCCGGCCGGAGAGTGCGAGGCGGGCCAGGCGGTCGGCCAGGACGTCCTGGACGCGCTGTGGTCCCTGCCGCTGGGCTTCCTTCAACAGCCCCGGAAAGCGGGGGCCTTCGGCGTGGAGCAGACCCCGCAGCGCCTGGGACTCGCTGGAGCAGTGGCTCTTCAGCAGCCGGTGGCCGGTCTCTTCCAGCGCTGAACGCATCTCGCCCTCGGGCTCGCGCAGCCGGTCGAGCGCGGCCAGCGAGCGGCCGACCGTGCGGACCACGGCGGCCTCCATCGCCTCGTGGAAGAGCGTTTCCTTGTCGCCGAGGTGGTTGTAGACGGTGGGCTTGGCCACGTTGGCCTCGGCGGCGATCTCGCGCACGCAGGACTGGCCGTAGCCGTCCCGCGCGAAGATGCGGAACGCGGCTTCGAGGATCGCCTGTCGCTTGTCGATGCGCCCGCGCACTCCGCCGCGCTTGCCGGCCTTCGTCGTACTGCCTTCGGTCACGTCGTCAGCGTACCGCCATCGTCCGGTAAGTGAACCGTGCGGTTCATATCGGTGGGCCGGGCGGTTGCGTCGGATACTCAGACGTGACTAGTTTTGAACCGCGCGGTTCAGATACTTCACCTGGTGCGTCATGGAGTGGGGACGATGGCAGACGTCGGAGGCGACGACCGGATGGATCCCGCGCTGCTGCGGCTGATCGGTGTGACCCTGCTGGGCGGGATCATGGGGATCCTCGACAGCACCATGGTCACTGTCGCGGCCGACACGCTCGCGGGCGAGTTCAACAGCTCCCTCGGCGCCGTCAGTTGGGCCTCGACCGGATATCTGCTCGCGCTCACGGTGACCATCCCGGTCACGGGCTGGGCCGTCGGACGGTTCGGCGTCAAGAAGCTGTGGCTCTTCGGGCTCGTGCTCTTCCTGGCGGGTTCCCTCGCCTCCGCGCTGGCATGGAACATCGGGAGCCTGGTCGTCTTCCGGGTGGTGCAGGGAGCCGGCGCGGGCGTCGTCGATCCGCTGGTGCTGGTGATCCTCGCCCGGGCCGCCGGGCCCGGCCGGGCCGGGCGGGTGATGGGCATGATGGGCGTCGTGCTCTCCCTGGGGCCGGTGCTCGGCCCCGTGCTCGGCGGTGTCGTGCTCGAATCCCTGGGCTGGCGCGCCATGTTCGCCGTCAACATGCCGATCGGAATCGTCGCGCTGGTGCTCGCGCTGCGGGTGATCCCGGCCCGCCCGGCGGGGGCGAGGACGTCCGGGGCGCGGCTCGACGTCGTCGGCGTCCTGCTGATGGCGCCCGGATTCGCCGCGACCGTACTGGCGCTCACCCAGGCCGGCGAGCACGCCGAGTTCGCCACACCGGCGGTGCTCGTTCCGCTCGCCGCCGGTCTCGCCCTGCTGGCGGCGTACGTGGTCCACGCGCTGCGTGCCCGGCGTACCGAACCCCTCATCGACGTACGGCTCTTCGCCGGGCGCAGCTTCGCCGCGAGCGTCACCGTGCAGGGGCTCGTGGGCCTCGCCACCTATGCGGGGCTCTTCGCCCTGCCGCTCTACTACCAGGTGATCCACGGCCACGGGGCCCGCGCGGCCGGGCTGTTGGTGGCGCCGCTGGGCCTGGGCGCGGCTCTCGCCATGCCTCTGGCGGGCAGGCTGAGCGACACGTTGGGCGCGCGCGGCCTCGTCCAGGGCGGTGCCGCGCTCACGGCGGCGGCCACGGTCGTCCTCGCCCGCCTCGGTACCGGAAGCGGTGAAGTCTGGTCGGCACCGGCCGCGTTGGCCGTCGGCCTCGGGCTCGGGGCGGTGGGCGCGCCGACCATGGGATCGCTGTACCGGACGCTGCCGCCGGAGAAGGTGCCGCAGGGCAGCTCCGTGCTCTACAACCTCAATCAGCTCGGCGGGGCGCTCGGCGTCGCATGTGTCGCGCTGATCCTCGCGGCCTCCGGCGCCGGAGGGGCCGCCGGGGGCGGAATCGGGGCCTTCCACGACGCGTACTGGTTCGTCTTCGCGGTCGCTCTGGTGATCCTGGCCGTCAGTCCCCTGCTTCCGGGACGTCCCCGAACGCCCGCCGGGTCACCCGGCCGGGAACCCCGGCCGGCACAGCAGGGGGCACTTACGGAGTGACCCGAGCCAAGGGGGGGGGGCCGCCAACTGCCGTGAATCCGCGGCTCCTTCGGCGCCCCCGCCCCGGGACCCGCCCGCCCCTTCAGTGCACCAGCCCCCGCAGCCGCTCCGGCGACAGGGCGTCCTCGGTGCGGAGGCACCAGGCGGTGTGGTCGTCCGCGACGGCGACCCGCGGGACCGGGTCCGCGCACGCGTCGAGCGCCATGGGGCAGCGGGTGCGGAAGACGCAGCCGGACGGAGGGTCGAGGGGGCTGGGCGGGTCGCCGCCGAGGAGGATCCGTTCGCGGTCTCTCTCCGCGGCCGGGTCCGCATCCGGCACGGCGGACATCAGTGCCTGGGTGTACGGGTGCGCGGGGCGCGCGTACAACTCGTCCGTGTCCCCGCTCTCCATGAGGCGGCCGAGGTACATCACGACCACGCGGTGGCTCACGTGCTCGACGGCGGCCAGGTCGTGGGAGATGAAGAGGT
Organism: Streptomyces nanshensis; assembly: GCF_001751255.1. GTDB lineage: Bacteria > Actinomycetota > Actinomycetes > Streptomycetales > Streptomycetaceae > Streptomyces > Streptomyces nanshensis_A. The sequence goes on from NZ_LJGW01000097.1 coordinate 17,367, forward strand.
AGGTCAGCCCGAGTTCGTCCTGCAACTGCCGTAGCAGGTTGAGGATCTGCGCCTGGACCGAGACGTCGAGGGAGGCGGTGGACTCGTCCAGGACGATCAGGTCGGGGTCGGCCGCCAACGCCCGTGCGACGCTGACGCGTTGACGCTGGCCGCCGGAGAGTTCGTGCGGATACCGCGCGGCGGTCTCCTTCACCAGCCCTACGAGGTCGAGCAGTTCGGCGACTCTGCGGTTCCGTTCGGCGCGGCCGGAGTGCGTCCGGTGCACGTCCATCGGCTCTCGTACGGTCGCGCCGGCGGTGCGCCGCGGGTCGAGCGAGGCGTACGGGTCCTGGAAGACCATCGCGATCCGCCGCCGCAGCTCGCGCGCCCGTGCGCCGCGGGCGGCCAGTACGTCCTGGCCGTCGAGCCGGACCGTCCCCGAGGTGGGCGTGACGAGGCGGGTCAGCACATTGCCGACGGTCGACTTGCCGGATCCGGACTCGCCGACGAGGCCCAGCGTCCGGCCGCGGTCGATGGCGAAGGAGACGTCCTCGACGGCGTGCACCCAGGAGAGCCGGCGTCCCTCCCGGGGGCCGGGGAACCGCACGCGCAGGTTGCGAACGTCCAACAGTGGTACGGACGGTGTGTCACGGGCCGTGCCCGGGTCTGGTTCGCTGCTCACCGGTCGTCCTCCGGGCAGAACGTGCGGGCGTAGTGGCGGGTGCCGACCTCCAGCAGCTCCGGGACCTCGGTCTCGCACCGCGGATCCCCCTGGACGGGGCAGCGGTCGAAGAAGACGCAGCCGGGCGGCAGTTGACGGGGGTCGGGGGGCGTGCCGGGGATCGCGGTGAGCTGGGCGCGTCGTGCGCCGAGGAGGGGACGTGCCCCCAACAGGCCGCGCGTATAAGGGTGTAGGGGCGATCCGTGCAGGGTCTCGGCCGGTGCCTGCTCGACCACCTGTCCCCCGTACATGACCACGACGTCGTCGGCGAGGCCGCCCACCACGGCGAGGTCGTGGCTGATCCACACCACGGCCATGCCCGTGCGTTCCTGCCGTTCGCGTACGAGGTCGAGGATCTGCGCCTGTGTCGTGACGTCGAGCGCCGTCGTCGGTTCGTCCGCCACGAGGACGTCCGGGCCGCAGGACAGGGCGATGGCGATCATCACCCGCTGGCGCATGCCGCCGGACAACTGGTGCGGATAGGCGTCCAGTCGGCGGTCGGGGTCGGGGATGCCGACCGTGGCGAGGAGTTCGCGGGCGCGGTCGCGGGCGGCACGGCGGGTGGCGCCGAGGTGTTCCTCGATGCCCTCGGTGATCTGCCGTTCGACGGTGAGCAGCGGGTTGAGGGAGGTCATCGGGTCCTGGAAGACGAAGGCGAGCTTCCGCCCCCGTACGCCTTCGAGTTCGCGCGCGGAGAGCGTCAGCAGATCGCGGCCGCCGAGGAGCGCGCTGCCGGTGACGGCCGCCGGCGAGGGCAGAAGTCCCGCCGCGGCGAGCACCGTCATCGACTTGCCCGAGCCGGACTCGCCCACGACGCCCAGCGTCCGCCCCGCTTCGACCGACCACGACACCCCGCGTACGACGTGGGCCGCGCGCTTGCCCCGGCCGAGTACGACCGAGAGGTCGCGCACGGCGAATCCGGATGCGTTCATCGGCCGCTCCTGGACTCGATGGCGGAACGCTGGCGCGGGTCGAGGACGTCCCTCAGACCGTCGCCGACGAGGTTGAAGGCGAGCACCGTGACGAAGATCGCGAGCCCGGGGAAGACGCTCATCCACCAGGCGTCCGTGAAGCCCTTGCCGTCGAACAGCATCCGTCCCCAGGAGGGTTGGGGCGGCTGCACGCCGAGCCCGAGGAAGGACAGCGCCGCCTCGGAGAGGATCGCGAACGCCAGGCTGAGGGAGGTCTGGACGATGACCGGCGCCGAGACGTTGGGCAGGACGTGGGTGCGGATGATGCGCAGCGGGCCCGCGCCGATGCCGACGGCGGCCTTCACATACGGCTCCTCGCGCAGGGCCAGCGCGCTCGCGCGCGTGACGCGGGCGAAGACCGGTACGTACACGACGCCGATCGCGACCGTCGCGGTGGTCACCCCGGGGCCCAGCACGGCGACGATCGCGATGGCCAGCAGCATGATCGGGAAAGCGAAGACCACGTCGACGAGGCGCATGACGACGGCGTCGGCCCAGCCCCCGAAGTAGCCGGCGACGAGGCCGAGGACCACCCCGACGACCAGGGCGATGCCCACGCTGATCAGGCTGACCTCCAGCGAGACCCGGGCGGCCAGCACGACCCTGCTGAGCACGTCGCGTCCCAGGTCGTCGGTGCCGAACCAGTGGGCCGCGCTGGGCGGTTGGAGGGCGACGGTGACGTCGACGGCGTTCGGGCCGTACGGGGCGAGGCGCCGTCCCAGGAAGGCCAGGACGACGAGCAGGACGACGACGCCGAGCCCGGCCGCCGAGACGGGGCGGCGCAGCAGATGGCTCCACGCGGAGACGGGACGTGCGCTCATCGGATCGATATCCTCGGGTCGATTCGCGCGTACAGCAGGTCCACGACCATGCTGACGAGCAGGAACAGCGCCGCGACCAGCAGCACCGCCCCCTGCACCACGGGATAGTCGCGTGCCGAGACGGCGTCGAACGTCAGCCGTCCCAACCCGGGCCAGGCGAAGACCACTTCGATGACGATGACGCCGCCCATCAGGATCGCCGCCTGTACGCCGATGACGGTGACGACGGGGACCATCGCGTTCCGTACGACGTGCCGGGCGGTGACGACGCGGCGGCGCAGCCCCTTGGCGCGGGCGGCTCGCGCGTGTTCGGAGCCGAGCGACTCCAGGACGGCGCTGCGGACGAAGCGGGTGATGATCGCCCCGGAGACCAGGCCCACCGCCGTCGCGGGCATGATCACGCGGGAGAGCCAGCCGAGCGGGTCCTCGGTCAGCGGTATGTAGCCGGAGGGCGGCAGCCATCCCAGCGTGCTGGAGAACAGCAGGATGAACAGGATGCCCAGCCAGAAGTCCGGTACGGAGACGCCGAATTGGCTCACGACGCGCACGATCGTGTCGCTGACCCTGCCCTGGTGCGTCGCGGCGTAGACGCCGAGGGGAAGCGCGATCCCCACCGCGATGACCATGGCGGCGAACGCCAGCGACAGCGTCGCGGGAAGGCGTTCGAGCAGGACGAGCGTGACGGGTTCCCCGGTGCGGAAGCTGACGCCGAGGTCGCCGGTGGCGGCGCTGCCCACGTAGTGGACGTACTGGCTGAGCAGCGGGCGGTCGAGCCCCGAGGCCGTACGCAGCGCGTGGTAGGACTCCGGTGTGTACTGCGTGCCCAGCGCCACCCGTACGGGGTCGCCCGGCACGAGATGCATCAGGGCGAAGACGACGACCGTCACTCCCAGCAGGACGACCACGGCGTGCCCGGCGCGGGCCAGAGTGAAGCGCAGCATCAGTCGGCCGGCCTCACGTCACGGAAGCGGATGGCGCCGTCGCTGCGGACCTTGTACCCCTTCAACTGCGGTGCCCAGACCTGCACGACGTCGGGGTTGTAGAGGTAGACGTAGCTGGCGTCGTCGGCGATCTGCCTCGCCGCCGCCGCGTAACGGGCCTTGCGGGCCTTCGTGTCGGACTCCTTCTGGCCCTCCTCCAGCAGCCGGTCCACCTCGGGGTTCGCATACTTCTGGAAGTTGAAGTTCCCCTTGGAGTGGTGCTGGGCGTAGTAGAAGTCCTCGGCGTCCAGACTGCCGAGCCAGCCGAGCATCAGCATGTCGTACTGGCCCTTGCCCTGCTTGTCGAGCCAGGTGGCGAAGTCGACTTCGCGGGGCTTGACGGTGATCCCGATCTTCTCCAACTGGGAGGCGATCACCTGGCCCGCGGTGATGGTCTCCGGATACTCCTTGGTCACCAGCATGTCGATCGTCAAGTGGTGCACGCCCGCGGACTTGAGCAACTTGGCGGCGCGGCGCGGGTTGTGGGAGTAGGGCGAGTACGCGGTGTACCAGGGGTTGGTCTTCGGTATGGCCAGTTGGTTCACCGCGGCGTTGCCGTACTGCGTGACCTTGACGATGGCCTTGCGGTCGATCCCGTACGCGATGGCCCTCCGGACGCGGGGATCGTCGAAGGGGCGGCGGTCCTCGTTGGCGGCCAGATACCAGTAGTCGTTGCCCACCGCGGAGTCCAGCTTGAGGTCCGGGTTCTGTGCGACCCGCTCGACCTGCTGCGGCGGGATGTTGTCCGTCCAACTGATCTCGCCGGCCTCCAGGTCCGCGAGGGCCGTGGTGGGCTCGGGTATGAAGCGGAAGGTCAGCGTCGGGATCTTCGGAGCGCCGCCCCACCAGCGCGAGTTGGCCTTGAGGCGGATCGACTCGCCGGGGTTGTAGTCGTCGAAGGAGAAGGGTCCGGTGCCGACCGGGTGCGTCTTGATCTTCCCGCTCTCGACGTTCTTCTTGTTGACGATGGCGAGCCCCTTGTTGCCGCCGATCCTGGAGAGCAGGTTGTAGACGGGCTTGTCCAGCGTGAGGACGACGGTCGAGTCGTCCGGTGCGGAGATGTCCTGTACGCCGTCGAACCGCCAGGCGTTGCCGAGCTTCTTGTCGATGATGCGCCGGTAGGAGTACACGACGTCGTCGGCCCCGAACGCCGAACCGTCGTGCCACCTCACGCCCTTGCGGAGGGTGAAGGTCCAGGTGAGCCGGTCCTTGCTGACCTTCCAGCTCTTGGCCAGCGCGGGCCGCATCCTGAGGTTCTCGTCCGGCTCGACGAGGGTGTCGAAGGTGTTCTCCAGCACCTGGAAGGAGAAGTACGCCGACGTACGGTGCGGGTCGAGCTGGTCGGGCTCGCCGGCGATGGCGGCCACGACGCCGGAGCCGTCCTTGCTCAGACCGCGGTCCACGCCCGTACCGGGCGAGCACGCACCGAGCAGCGCCAACACGAGTGCGGCGCCTGCCCATCGGCTCAGCCGTCCCACTCCTGCCCCCCGTCGTCGACCGGTCGCCAGCACCCTGAATCATCATTATGATGAAGATGCATCATTATCGCGAAGTACGGCGGGCACGTTACGAACCCCGGCCGGCCAGGTCAAGACAGCCGCCCACATCCGTTACCCGGAGTCGACTCAGGCCGGCGGCCCGGCAGTTCAGACCGGCAGTTCAGAAAGGAAGACGCGTGACCTACTCCCTGGTGGTACGGGACGACGACGGAACCTTCGGTGTCATCACCGCATCGAAGTCCCTCGCCGTGGGCGCCTCCGTACCCGCCGCGGCCGCGGACGCGGGCGCCCTCGTCACACAGGCCCACACCAACACCGCGTTCGCCGAGGGCGGCATCGCACATCTGCGGGCCGGGCTCAGCGCGGCCGAGACGGTCGAGCGGCTGATCTCCTCCGACCCGGGACGCTCGCTGCGCCAACTCGCGGTCCTGGACGGCAAAGGCGACGCCGCCGCGTGGACCGGGCCCGACTGCACCGAGACCGCGGGGCATCTCCTCGGCCCCGGATACGCGGCCGCCGGGAACTGCCTCGACGGGACACACGTCCTCACCGCCCTGCGGGACACCTTCCTCGCCTCCGCCGGCACACTGCCGCAGCGCCTGATCGCGGCCCTCGCCGACGGCGAGAAGGCCGGCGGGGACCACCGCGGCAGGCAGAGCGCCGCGCTGCGCATCGCCGGCCCGGCCGACAACGGCACGCTCCACAACGCCTCCCGGATCGATTTGCGCGTCGACGACCACGACGATCCCGTCGGCGAACTGCGCCGCCTCCTCGCCCTGCACGACGCGCTCACCACCACGCCCGCGCCCACGCCGCCGCATCACAGCGGCTGAAGACACCGCCGCACAGCGGACGTCCGTCAGAACGCCAGCGGGGTGACCGCCCCGAGCACCACCGTCGTCTCCGAGCCCGGATTGGACCACCAGTGCGCCACCGTGCAGTCGTAGGTGACGGTGTCGCCCCGCTCCAGGTCGACGACCTCCTGGCCGATGCACACCCGGAGCCGCCCCGACAGCACGACGACGCACTCCTGGCCCAGATGGCGATAGGAGCGTCCCTCGTTGCTGAACCCGGGAGGCACCTCGCTCCGGATCACCTGGAGCCGCCCGCCCGACGGGGTCAGCAACTCGCGCATCACCTGGGAGTCGCGATCGTCGTCACTCGACGCGGGCAGCCGGGGCCCGTGGCCCGCGCGGACGACGAAGTGCTCGGGTTCGGGCGCCCCTTGAAGAAGCTGCACCAGCGGGATGCTCAGCGCGGACGCGAGACGCTGCAACGTCTGCAACGAGGGGTTGCCCTGGCCCCGCTCCAACTGGCTCAGCGCGCCCGTGCTCACGCCCGCGCGCGAGGCGAGCGCCTCGACGGTCATGCCCAGCACGCGCCGCGTCGCGCGGACGGTCGTCCCGATGGTGGCGAGTTCGCCGTCACGGTCCGCGGCGGAAGCGGCCTCGGACTCCGCGGACTCCCCTGCTGAACCGTCGGGTTCCCCGGCGGGTTTCCTCGGCATCGCTCACCCCTCGGTGCACCGCTCCGGTCGGACGGGTCGGACGCGCTCTGGGCGCCCGAGGATTCTATGCGTCCGCGGCGGTACGCCCGGAGCGACTGCCGTGTACGCGGAGCGACTGCCGTGTACGGGGACGTGCTCGGCGATGACGCAGGTGTGCTGGGCGAGGTCCTCGCGGGTTCGCCGGTGCCGGTCCGGCCGTGCCGTCGCACGACCGGACCGGACCTCGGCAGCGGACCGCGTCACCCCCAGGGCTTGAACTCGCCGTTGAACCACTGCCCGTTGGCGTTGTCGGCGTAGTCGTCGACGTCGAACGAGTAGTTGCCGTGCGCGCTGGGCTGGCCGGCGTAGCCGATCCAGCCGGAGGGCGCACTGCTGTCACAGATCACGTCGTCGGTGCACACCGATGTGGTGGGGATGGTGCCGAAGTTCTGGTCCGAACCGGCCGTGGGCGTGCCCACGACTCCCGCGTACCACTGGCCGGAGAGGCCGTCCGTGCCGGTGCCGGGGCCGCCCTGGCGCTTCGGGTCGGCGATGAGCACGGAGTTGACGTTGTCGATGGTTCCGGCGTTCTCGGCCGTCCAGGTGTGCACGACGGCCGCGCCCTGCGAGTAGCCGACGACCTTGATGTGCTGGCCCGGGTTGGCCGCACGGTGCTCCCGGATCATGCGGTTCAGCTCGTCCACGCCCTCGCGGGTGCTCGCTCCGGTCAGCGCCGCCGAGTACTTGACGACCGCGTCGACGCCTTCGGCGTTGGCGTTGGTGAAGACCGTCCCTTCCGTGTCGCCGAAGCCGCCCACGACGATCGTCCAGGTNCGCTGCCGGGGCACCGGCGGACGCCTGCTGCGGTGCCGGCTTCGGCTCCGGCGGCGGGGGTGGCGGCGGCCGGAAGGTGCTGGAACCGTGCTGGTCCGAGACCGTACGGGACCCGTCGGCATTGTCCCGGGCGACGATCTGGGTGTNGGTTCCGGCGTTCTCGGCCGTCCAGGTGTGCACGACGGCCGCGCCCTGCGAGTAGCCGACGACCTTGATGTGCTGGCCCGGGTTGGCCGCACGGTGCTCCCGGATCATGCGGTTCAGCTCGTCCACGCCCTCGCGGGTGCTCGCTCCGGTCAGCGCCGCCGAGTACTTGACGACCGCGTCGACGCCTTCGGCGTTGGCGTTGGTGAAGACCGTCCCTTCCGTGTCGCCGAAGCCGCCCACGACGATCGTCCAGGTGTCGCCGCTGCTCACCGGGGCCTCCTGCCCCGGAGCCTGCGGCGGCGGAGCGGGCGCCTGTTCCGGCGCGGACGACGGAGGCGGCGTGGAGGTCAGGAGCTTGGCCACCTTGTGCCGGAAGGTGCTGGAACCGTGCTGGTCCGAGACCGTACGGGACCCGTCGGCATTGTCCCGGGCGACGATCTGGGTGTTGCTGTTCCGCGCTGCACCGTGTGACGACGTGACCGTGGTCGTCCCGTTGCCGTCGTGCCGTGCCGTGGTCTGCTGGGCGCTGATGCTCGAACCGGGGTTCGGCGTCTCGGACTTGGACGCCCTGTCGGCCGCGGGCACCCGGGTCTGCGGGGTCGCCTTGTTCCCCGGGCCCNACGCTCGACCGCGCCGGGCTGTGCGACGACTCGACCTTGAGCTGCCCGTCGCGGTCGTGCCGTGCCGTGGTCTGCTGGGCGCTGACGCTCGAACCGGGGTCCGGCGTCTCGGACTTGGACGCCCTGTTGGCCGCGGGAACCCGGGTCTGCGGGGTCGCCTTGTTCCCCGGGCCCGTGAGCCCCTGAGCCGTACCGGAAGCCGAACTCACCCCGGTCCCGGGGCCGTTGGCGTCGGAGCCGGCGGTGTTTCCGCCGACGTTCCCCGGCGTCGCCTTNTCGTACCGGAACCCGAACTCACCCCGGTCCCGGGGCCGTTGGCGCCGGAGTTGGCGCCGGCACCGGCGTTGGCGGTGTTTCCGCCGACGTTCCCCGGCGTCGCCTTGGTGCTCGACCGGACGCTCCCCTGAGCGTTCGTGCTCGAACCCGGCCCGGAGACGGGACTCGCGACCGCCGGCACGGTGGCCACGACGCTCGCCACCACGGCACCCGCGATGACGAAGCCGCCGCGCTTCACCGCGGTTCTCTCCGCACTACGGTCCGTCGCCCCCGAGGGACGACGGTGACGTCCTGTCATGGCTCTTCCTTTCCTCGACCGGCACACGCGGCGCCGGACAGTGGATGTGGATGCATTGCACGCGCGGATTCCGATGGACCATGCGCTGCCGACGCCGGCACCTCCGCGGTGCGTGAACGGCGCCAGGCCGAGTCCGTGCTCGGGCGTCCCCCTCGTTCTTCACAGGCGGCGTCGGCGCATCGGCCGCTCGCCGTCAGTCGCCCTGCCCGATGGGGGCCGACCCTGGATATCCGGGAGTGGCGCCTTCTCGAATCGCCTTGCCCAGCGGTTCGTTGAGGGCGGGATCCGTCGCGATCTCGGCGGCCTTCAGCGGAAGGCCCACCTGACGCGGTGTGTTGGGAGGCAGCGCGCCGTTGACCTCCTTGAGGGCGTTGTGCAGGTTCTCCAGGGTGTGATCCGCGTCCTCGTCCGTGGGCGCGGGAGCCGGAGCGGGTGCGGGTGCCGGAGCGGCGGCGGGCGGCGCGGGGGCCGGGGCCGGCGGNCGTGCTGGACCGGACGCTCCCCTGAGCGCTCGTACTCGAACTCGGCCCCGAAGCCGGATTCGCAGCCGCCGGCAGGGTGGCCACCACGCTCGCCACCACGGCACCCGCGATGACAACGCCACTGCGCTTCACCGCAGTTCGGCCCGTACCACGATCCGTCGCCCCTGACGGACGACGATGACGTCCTGTCATTCGCCTTTCCCTTCCTCGACCGGCGCACCCGGCGCCGGATAACGGATACGACCCCCACCCGCGGAACCCACGCCACGCACCGCCGCCACCGGCACGAGCCCGGCGCGTGCCCCATCGGCTCAGCCGTCTCACGCCTCTCCCCCGTCGGTCGACCGGTCGCCGGCGCCTTCCCGACATCATCATTATGATGAAGATGCATCATTATTACGAAGGCTCGGCGGCACGTTACGAACCCCGGCCGGTCAGGTCAAGACGGTCGCCCACATCCGTTGCCCGACACCGACTCCCGCCGGAAGCACGGCAGTTGAGCACGGAGCGCGGACCTGCTCCGTCGCTGCCGCGGCCCTCTCCGCACCCCTCGCAGCCGCGGTCGCACGCACCCGCCCCGCACCAGCGGACACCGCTATTGCTCATGGGATCCATTTTCATATAGCGTCATGATGCCGCTCGCCCATCACGGAGGTGTCCCATGGCCGTTCCCAAGCGGAAGATGTCCCGCAGCAACACCCGCCACCGTCGCGCCCAGTGGAAGGCCGCCGCGCCGCACCTCGTACCGGTCACCGTCGACGGGGTGACGTATCAGGTGCCGCGGCGGCTGGCGCGCGCGTACGAGCGCGGACTGATCCGTCCCCAGGACTGAACTCCCGTGGCAGACACCGCACATGACCGGCTGCCCGTCACCGTGCTCTCCGGCTTCCTCGGTGCCGGGAAGACCACGCTGCTCAACCATGTGCTCGGCAATCGCGAAGGGCTGCGCGTCGCGGTCATCGTCAACGACATGAGCGAGGTCAACATCGACGCCGCGCTCGTACGCGGCGGGGAGGCCGCGCTCTCGCGTACCGAGGAGCGTCTGGTCGAGATGACGAACGGCTGCATCTGCTGCACGCTGCGCGACGATCTTCTCGACGAGGTCGGCCGGCTGGCCGGCGAGGGGCGCTTCGACCATCTTCTGATCGAGTCAAGCGGAATCTCCGAACCGATGCCCGTGGCGGCCACGTTCGCCTTTCCCCGCGACGACGGAGCGGTGCTCGGCGACGTCGCCCGGCTGGACACCATGGTCACGGTCGTCGACGCCGCGAACCTGCTGCCGGAGCTGACGGGCGGCGACGGCCTCGCCGAGCGCGGACTCGACCAGTACGAGAACGACGAACGCACCGTCAGCGACCTGCTGATGGACCAGATCGAGTTCGCCGACGTGCTCGTGCTCAACAAGCTCGACCTCGTGGACGAGGACAGCGCGGCGCGCCTCCGCGCGGCCCTGGTCCGGCTCAACCCGGCCGCCCGTATCGTGCCCGCCACCCATGGCCGGGTGCCTCTCCACCAGGTGCTCGGCACGGGGCTGTTCGACATGGAGCGCGCGCAGCAGGCCCCCGGCTGGGTCATGGAACTCAACGGCGACCATGTCCCCGAGACCGAGGAGTACGGGATCTCCTCGACCGTCTTCCGTTCCCAAGTGCCCTTCCACCCGGGCAGGTTGTGGAGGTTCGTGACCGAGGAACTCGACGGGGGCTCCTTCGGGGAGGTCCTGCGGTCGAAGGGCTTCTTCCATCTGGCCAGCCGCCCCCGGGTGCGGGGGCTGTGGTCGCAGGCCGGGGCCGTCGCACGGTTCGAACCGTCCGGCGCCGTCACCCCGGGCGCACCCGCGGGGCAGGAACTGGTCTTCATCGGAACGGAGTTGCGCGCCGAAGCCCTGCAAAAGGCTCTGGCCGACTGCCTCATGACGAGCGGCGAGGGCGTCCCGCCCGTCGATCCCTTCCCGGAGTGGGACACATACGGCATCGACGACCACTGCGAACACGACCACCCGGAGCAGGCCGGTGCCGTACACGTGCACGTACACGGCTGAAGTCGCCTTCCGCGCAAGGGCGTTGGGCCGGATGTGCGTGTGCCGGGGCGGTCTTCCACGAAGGAGCATCCGATGACGAAGCACGGTGTGCGACCGGGAACGGTCCAGGAGACGCTGCTCATCCCCCTCTACGGACGGGCCGTGGAGAACGGCAAGGAGCAGGCCGCTCTGCGGGATCCGCGGGCCGGGGAGATCGTCGCCGCGATCGACTACGACTTCTCGCGCTTCGACGGTCTGCCGAGCCTCACCGGCGCGGTGCTGCGCACCGCCCTGTTCGACCGGTGGGTGACGGACTTCCTCGCCGCTCACCCCTCGGGCACGGTGGTGGAACTCGGCGCCGGCCTCAACACCCGTCATGAGCGCGTCGATTGGGCACAGGCACGCTGGTTCGACCTCGACCTGCCCGATGTGACCGAGCTGCGGCGGACGTTCTTCATCGACACCGCACGGCGGACGACGATCGCGGCGTCCGTGACGGACCCGTCCTGGCCCGCCACGGTGGAAGCGGACGCCGGCGGCCCGTACTTCTTCTCCGCCGAGGCCGTGCTGCCGTTCCTGGAGGAGACGGACGTACGCCGCGTCCTCGGCATGCTCGCGGAGCGCTTCCCCGGCTCGCTCCTCGCCCTGGACACCGCCGGTCCCGGGATCGTCGGCGCCCAGGACGACCATGACGCGCTGAGCAAGGTCGAGGCCCGTATGCGGTGGTCCTGCGCGGACCCCGCCGAACTCGCCACCTGGCTGCCGGGGACGGAGGTGCTCGCCGCGCACACCCTCAGCGGTCTGCCGGGCCGGATGTACGAGCAACTGCCCGCCGCCTACCGGGAGATGCTCGACGGGCTCGCCGAACAGCGCCTCCCCCAGGTCGAGGAGTACCGGCTCTGCCTCGTCCGGCTGCCGTAGCCGGGGAGCGGCCCGGTCCAGGCCCGGCCAAGGCTCGGCCCGTTCCGTTCTACTGGGGTGCGCTGTCCATATAGGGGTTCGGCGGGTCGGAGACCGGTTCCAGTTGCGTCGGCCGAAGGGTGGGCCGGGAGGTCTGCCCGTCCCCGGCGGGCGGCTGCCAGGTGCCCGTGACCGTCACCCAACTGTCGGCGGGCGGTGCCGGCATCCCCGCCATGCGGACCTTCAGCGACTGGGAGTCGGCGGCGCAGCAGGAGATGACGATGCGGGTCAACTCCCAGGGGGCGCCCGGTCGTCCGGGGGTGACGAACCCCGTCATCCGTACGGTGCGGTCCTTGAGCGTCCGGCCCCGGTCCCGGTCCGCGCGCATCAGGAACTCGGTGAGCGTGAGGGGAGCCGGACGCGAGGCCGGCAGGGGCGAGAAGAGCGGTGCGTCGTCCTTCTTCTTCGCCCGCTGCGGTGGCTTGTCCGACGCAGCGGGGGTCTCGCTCTCCCGGGCAGCGGTGAACGAGCCGAGCGCCGGGGGCAGATGGAGCAGCAAGGCCAGCGCGGGCAGGAAGAGCAGATAGCTGACACGCGGTGGGTGGGAGTGCCCATGGGAGTGCCCGTGTGCATGCCCATGGGAATCCCCGGAGGCGTGCCCGTCGGAGTCCTCCGCGCTCTGCGGGGACGCCGCGCCGGGACGCTCCTTCTCCCTGCCGCCGAAGGGAAAGCCGTCCTGGTACGCCGCCACCAGCCCCAGCGCCAGGAGGACGGCTCCGGACGCGATCAGCAGGGGCTGGAGCCCCGCCTTCACATACCGCAGATAGAAGTCCGTGACCAGGGAGATGTGCAGCAGTCCCGCCCCGAGGAGCAGAAGCAGAAGGACCTGCGCGTTGCGTCTCACAGCAGCCACCATCCGATGAGAGCGCTGGACAGAAGGGCCATGACGAGTGTCGCCGCGGAGAAGCGGAGGGCGAAGGCGCGGCCGAAGGTTCCCGCCTGGAGCGCGATCAGCTTCAGATCCACCATCGGTCCCACGACCATGAAGGCGAGACGGGCCGTCGGGGAGAAACCCGTCAGGGACGCCGCGACGAAGGCGTCCGCCTCGGAGCAGATGGACAGCACGATCGCCAGCAGCGCCAGAAAGAGCACGGACATCCACGGCGAGGCGGAGAAGGTGTCCAGCACGCTGCGGGGAACGAGCACGTTGAAGGTGGCGGCGGCCAGCGCGCCCACGACGAGAAAGCCGCCGGCGTGCAGCAGGTCGTGCTGAAAGCTCTGCCGGAACTCCTCCCATCTGCTCCTCCCCGCGTGGTGTCCGCTCGTACGGGACGGCAGCCGCAGCCACTCCTCCCGGCCGAACCGGAGCCACAGCCAGCCCATTCCGACGGAGGCGCCGAGCGAGGCGAGGAGCCGCGCCCACATCATCTCCGGGCGCCCGGGGAACGCGACGGCGGTGGCGGCGAGCACGATCGGGTTGACCGCCGGCGCGGCCAGCAGAAAGGTCAGGGCCGCGGCCGAGGTGACACCGCGCCGGATGAGGCTTCCGGCGACCGGCACCGAGGCGCACTCGCAGCCGGGCAGCACCACTCCGGCCGCACCGGCGACGGGCACGGCCAGCGCGGGCCTCGCCGGCAGCGCCTTCGCCAACGCCTGGGCGGGGACGAAGGCGTTGATCGCCCCCGCGAGCATCGTGCCGAACAGCAGAAACGGAAGAGCCTGTACCACGATGGCGACGCTCACGGTCTGCCAGGCGCCGAACCCGGGGTGCGTCAGCGCGTCCGTCCAGCCCGCGAGGCCGCCCGCCACGACGATGACCGCCGCCGACAGCGCCGCGGCGCCCAGCAGCAGCGCGTTCCTGGGTCTGGGCAGGAGCCCGGTCCAGGTCAGGGACCCGAGCCGGGGCCATCGGCCCGCCCCCTCCCGCGTACCGGGGCGCGGAGACGGAAGGCGGCTCTCCGCCGCGTCACCGTCCGGGACGCCTCCTTCCGGGGAGCCGTCGACCGTCTCGGATGCTCTGCGCAAGACCACTCCAAAGGGACCGCCGTGAGAGAGCCTGACGCTGCAAGATAACGAGGACGGGCTCTCCGATTCCGCATACACACCGCACAGTTCATGCGGCGGTCACGGGCGCGGGCGGTGCGGGGCGGGAGGCGGCCCCCCTCTTACGTCGTGGTCGGTCCCCTTACATGGTGTTACGTCGTGGCCGGTCCCGGCGACAGATCGCGGTAGTCGCGCTGGTGGTAGAGGAGCGGGTGGCGGCCCTCCGGTGCGCCCTCGCCCGCCACATAGCGTCCGACGAGCGTCGTGTGGTCGCCCGTCGCGACCTCCTGGGCCGTGACGCACTCCGCCCAGGCGAGCACGCCCCGCTCCAGCAGCGGCAGGCCCGAGGGGGTGCGGCGCCAGTCGAGGCCGGCGAACTTGTCCCACGACTTGGAGGCGAAGCGCACGCACGCCGCCCTGCCCGCGCCCGCCGCCATCACATGCACCACGAAGCGGCGACGGGCCAGCAGATGGGGCAGTGTGCGGCTCTGGTTGCCCACACAGACCAGAAGCATCGGCGGGGAGGCGGAGACGCTGCACAGCGCCGAGGTGGTCAGCCCCGCGGGACGGCCCTCCTCGTCGGTCGTGGTGACGATCCCCACGCCGGTGGGGAAGGCCGCCATGACCTCGAACAGGCCCTCGCGCAGGGCCTGTTCGTCGCCGGCGTCGGGCAGCGCCTCCACCCGGAGCGCCCCTTCCTCGGTGCCGGAGGTCACGTGCGGTCCGGGAAGTGCGGAAGCACCTGCTCGCCGAACGTACGGATGGACTCCATGACGATCTCGTGCGGCACGGTGCCCATCTGCATCACGAGGATCAACTCGTCGACGCCCGCCTCCTCGAAGCGTTCGATCTGCCGGCGGCAGATCTCGGGGCTTCCGATCACACCGGTCAACGGGGCGTCCGGCGCGAGCCGTTCGTCCATGGCGCGCTTCAGGTCCTCCTCGGCGAGCGGTCCCGCGTCCGCGTGCAGGGGCCCCGTCGGGCGCTGCTCGCCGCCGTAGTACTTCATCTGCGACTGCCAGAAGTAGGCGGCGCCGCGGAAGCCGTACTCGCACGCCCTGCGGTCGTCCTCCAGGACCGTGCTCATCGGGGTGCACGCGTAGTGGTCGGTCACCGCCGCGCCCACGGGATCGGCCGAGGCGACCGCCTCGCGGTAGCGCCGTACGCGGTCGGTCAGCTTCTTCTGCGTGCCGGCGGAGAAGTTCAGTGCGCCCAGGCCGAGTTCGCCCGCCTGCACCGAGCTGGACGGGGTGCTGCACGCGGCGAACATCGGCGGATGCGGGCTCTGCACCGGCTTGGGGACGACCTGGGTCGGCGGGATGTCGAAGAAGTCGCCCTTCCACTCCACGACGTCCTCGGACCAGATGCGCGGTATCAGCCGCTGGGCTTCGAGCCACTGGTCGGCGAGGGCGGGGATGTCGGTCTCGAAGGCGTGCTGCTCGGTGCGCGTCCCGCTCTTGCCCGAGCCCCAGTTGACGCGCCCGTTCGAGAGGATGTCCAGGGTCGCCACGCGCTCCGCGATGCGGATCGGATGGTTGTAGCGGTGCGCCGTGAGGGTCACGCCGTGGCCGACCCGTACGTTCTCGGTGCGCGCCGCGACGAAGGAGAGGAAGACCTCGGGGGCCGAGCTGTGCGCGTACTCCCGCAGCCCGTGGTGCTCCACCGCCCACACCGCGTGGTAGCCCAACCGGTCGGCGAGCACGGCCTGTTCGACCGAGTCGTGGAATATCTGCCGCTCGCTCTCCCGGGTGGGGTCGGCGAGCTGCATTTCGAAGAACAGGGAGAATTTCACGGCACGGAACTCCAAGCTGTGGTCAAGTGCGGTGGTCGGTCGATGCGTTCGGGAGTCGCCGCGTGCGCGGTCGCGGCGCGTCCTCAGCCGCCCACGCCGGCCCAGGGTTCGGGGATGCGGGAGGCCAGCCGGGGCTTGCGGTCCGCCCAGCAGCGGATCGACAGGGCGAGCGCCGCCGCGGGGTCCTTGACCTGCTGGGTGGGCTCCAGCGGCTCGTCGAGACTGGTGTAGCTCTCGAACATGCCCAGCAACTGGACCACTTCGAGCTGCACCGGTGACAGATGCTCCCTGGCCATCGGCAGGAAGAACCGGTGCCAGCGCTCCGTCGGAATGAAGGGCGGCTGCCCGATCGGGGAGATGCCGCGCTCGGCCCGCCACTCGTTCAGCGTGCCGCACACCACGTCCAGCAGTTCGCCCAGCCGCAGGCACTTCGGGCCGCCCGCGATCACCTCGGTACGGGGCGCGGAGGGCGCCTCCCCCAGCACGGCCCCGACCGTCACGTCCGCCACCTGGTCCACCGGTGCCAGCTCCGCGCACCCGCGCGTATCGCCGACGAGCGCGGCGGCCAGGCCGGAGGCGAGCGCCTGCACCAGCGTGTACGGGCCGGTGAACCGGCCGATCTCGCCGTCCGTCGTACGGCCGATGATCAGCGGCGGGCGCACCACCGTCAGCGGACCCTCGTGGCGCTCGCGCACGAGCGTCTCGCACTCCGCCTTGGACCACTCGTAGCCGTTGCGGTGGCGGCCGAACGCGGAGGGCACGGCGTGCAGTTCGGGGTCCGCGCCGTCCGCGTACGCGGTGGAGAGATGGACGAGGTGCGTGTTCTCGCCCAGCAGCCCGAGGACCGCCTCGGTGGGCTTCACGTTGGCCTCGACGGCCTCGTCGCGGCCCATGCTCCAGCGGGTGGAGGCGGCCGTGTGCACCACCGCGTCCCAGGGGCCGCGCAGTTCGGGCGGCGGCGGAGCGTGGCCCATGTTCCAGGCCACCTCGTCGGGGGCCGACGGCCTCCTGGCGACCTTGGTCACCTCGACGTCCTCGTCCGACGAGACGAGGCTGCGCACCACTTCCTGCCCCACCACACCGGTGGATCCGGTGATCAAGACCCGCATCTGGTCACTCCTCGGGATCGTGCGTTGCGGCCGTCACGGTGCGATCACCAGGGTGGCGTTGTGCCCGCCGAAGCCGAACGAGTTGGACAGGGCGGGCAGCTTGCCGATCTTCCTCGGGGTGCCCGCGACGATGTCCAGCTTCGCCGTGTCCTCGTCGGCGCGGCCGAAGTTGGCCACCGGCGGGACGAGCCCGGACGCGGCGCTGAGCGCGGTGACCGCGGCCTCCATCGCCCCCGCGGCGCCGAGCCCGTGACCCAGCACGCCCTTGGAGGCGGTGACGGGCGGCCCGGAGTCGCCGAAGACGTTCGTGATCGCCCGTGCCTCGGCACGGTCGTTGTGCACGGTGGACGTGCCGTGCGCGTTGATGTGGCCGACGTCCTCGGGTGCGAGGCCGGCGTCGTCCAGCGCCAGCCGGATGCAGTCGGCCGCGCTGCGGCCGTCCTCCCGCGGGGCCACGATGTGGAAGGCGTCGGAGTTGGAGCCGTAGCCCAGGACCTCGCCGAGCACGGTGGCGCCGCGCGCCTGGGCGTGCTCCCACTCCTCCAGTACGAGGAACGCCGCGCCCTCGGCCATGACGAAGCCGTCCCTCTCGACGTCGAACGGACGGCACGCGGCGGCCGGTTCGTCGTTGCGCTGGGACAGGGCGCGCATGCGCGCGAACCCGGAGACCACCATCGGGGAGACCGACGCCTCCACTCCGCCGGCGACGACGACGTCGAGTTCGCCGTGGCGGATCTTCTGCACCGCCTCACCGATCGCGTTGGTGCCGCTGGCGCAGGCGGTGGCGTAGGTGAGGGCCGAACCCCGGGCGCCCAGCCGCAGACTGAGCCGCGCGGCGGCGCCGCTGGCCATGGTGCGGGGCACGCTGAAGGCGGGCATCTGGCCGGGATCGCTGCCGTACTCCCCCGTCAGCTCCTCCGTCGCGGTGAGCCCGCCGGCACCGGCGCCGACGGCGACGCCGATCCGCTCCGGCGCCGCGACCGTCTCCAGCGGCACGTCGCCGACGGCGTCGAGCGCGGCGGCCATGGCCAGCACGGCGGAGCGCTCCATCTGCCGGGACTCGCGCAGCGAGAGATAGCGCGAGGTGTCGAAGTCGGGCACGCGGCAGGCGAACGTCACCGCCAGGTCCCGTTCGACGAACTCCTCGACCGGCGCCGCGGACGAACGGCCCTCCAGCAGCGCGTCCATGACCTCCTTGGTCTCGGTGCCCGCCGCGGTCTTCATGCCGACGCCGCAGATGGCCACCCGCCTCCGGGGGCGGTTCACGCCTGCTCCTGGAGCAGGTCGATCGTGTCCCCCACGCTGCGTACGTGCATGAAGTCCTCGACCTGGAAGCGGTATCCGAGGACCTTCTCCAACCGCGTCCCGATCTCCATCAGTTCGAGGCTGTCGATGTCGTACTTCTCCCGCAGGTCGGTGCCCTCCTCGATCTCCTCCTCGTCGACGCCGACGACGAGGGCGACCTGGGTCCTGACTGCTCCCGCCAGTTCAGCTCGGTTCATTGCCACTCCCTTTTCGGATTTCCTGAGCATCGTGGTGAAGACCGGGGGCCGCCTCGTCCAGGTCGAGGGTGGCGGGCAGGCCGAGGGCGCGCCGCGCCAGGTACTGCCGGGTCGCCACGGGGGTCGGGGGATGGAAGCGGATCGCCTGCGCGTCCCGCCACAGCCGCTCCAGCGGTGCCGACCGCGCGTACGAGGCGCCGCCGACGGCCTCGGCCAGCGCGCCGACCACCTCCGGAACGACGCGTACGGCCTGCTGTTTGACGCCGAGCGCCGCCCCGACGAGATGTTCGGGCGTGGCCCCCGCCTCCATGCGCCGCGCCACGTCGGCGCAGGCGGCTTCGAGGGTGAGGAGTTCGGCGACCCGGTCGCCGATGGCGGCCTGGTAGCTGGGCAGCCGGGCGCGGGTGGTGCCGAGATGGGCGATGCGCATGCGGCCCATCAGCTCGCT
This sequence comes from Streptomyces nanshensis, assembly GCF_001751255.1. Lineage (GTDB taxonomy): Bacteria > Actinomycetota > Actinomycetes > Streptomycetales > Streptomycetaceae > Streptomyces > Streptomyces nanshensis_A. The sequence goes on from NZ_LJGW01000097.1 coordinate 36,292, forward strand.
CGCGTGGTGCAGTGCGGACTGGGCGACGCCGAGATAGCAGGCCGTGGCGGTGAGCGCGAACCAGATGGTGCCGGCGGCGAAGACGTCGTCGTCCTCGGTGCCGGCCGCCGCCTGGTAGAACACCAGCTCCTCGGGGATGAAGCACTCGTCGAGCACGAGGGTGTTGGACGCCGAGCCGCGCATGCCCAGGGTGTCCCAGTCGGTGCGTACGGACAGGCCGGGCGCGTTCGTGGGCAGCAGCGCGACCAGTACGGAGGGGCCGCCGCCGTCCTGCCCGTCGCTCCCCCCGGTCCCGTCGGTCTCACCGGTCTCCTCGGTCTGCGTCTGGAGACAGACGAGGTCGGCCTCCGCGGCGAGCGAGCAGGGCCGCTTGGTGCCCGAGACCTGCCAGCCGCCCTTGACCGGACGGGCCCGCAGCGTCGAACGCGTGGTGGAGCCGCCGAGGTTGGGCTCGGCGAACGCCGAGGCCAGCAGCCGGTTCTGGGTGGCGATGGCCTCCATCAGCAGCCAGGAGGTGTCGGTGCGGCGCTGCCAGTGCTCGACCATGAGCCCCACGGAGAACAGATGCATGTTCACCGCGACCGCGAGCCCCGGGTCGGCGGCGCCGAGGGCGCGCTGCATGGCGCAGCACTCGACGAGGCCGGCGCCGCCGCCGAGGAACTTCTCCGGGACGGGGCGGCCGGGCCAGTTCAACTCCCGCAGCAGCCGCAGGCTTTCCACGGGTGCCGTGCCCTCCCTGTCGGAGCGCACGGCGTGCCCGGCGATCTCGGCCAGCGCCTCCTGCGGCAGTGCGTCGTCGACCTCGGGCCACAGGCCGTCGAAGACGTCGTCGAGGGTCATGCGGCTCTACCTTCTTCCTGGGTCTGCCCCA
>NZ_LJGW01000051.1 GCF_001751255.1 Streptomyces nanshensis
CGGCGGCCCGTTCACCCCGCCGGAGCCGCCGGAGCCGCCGCAGCAGCCGGAGCACCGGCCGGAGGAGCGCCAGGGCGCGGACACACACGGTGGCGGATTCGGCGCTCCGCCCGGCGACTTCGGGACCTCGTCCGCCGACGCGGGCGGTACGGCGGCCGGACGCGCGGACGACGACGGCGACCGTACGGACGGCGGGGACGGGGCGGTCACCGGTGACCGCCCCGGCGACCGGGACGAGCGAGAGCCCTCATCGGCACCCGACGCGTCCGCCGACTCCTCGGCGTCCCTCCCGTCTTTCCCGTCTCTCTCGCAGTCTGCCGCGTCCGAGGAGCCGCCCGCCGCGGACAGTTCGGACGCGGCAGACACCGCGAGCACAGCGGACACCGCGGACGACCGCCCGTCCGAGGAGCCGCCCGGGGCACGAGACGAAGCCGAACAGCCCCGCGATTCCGGTGACTTGGCAGGGGACGACCGCCCGGACGGAGACGCGGACGACGTGGTCGCCGCCGACCCACGTACGCAAACGGACTCGGCCCCCGCACGGCAGGACGCGGCGCCGGAGGAGAAGGCACCCTCGCCCGCGCCCGAGCCCCGGTCCGTGGACGACAGCAGCAGCGGAAGCGGAACGGCTCCCGGGACGGAGGAAGCGGCCCGTCCCATGGCGGCGCAGTTCCCGCAGCAGGGCGCCCCGTGGACGACTCCCGACGCGGGCGGCGACACGTCGCAGTCCCCCGATCTCCCGCCCCTGCCCCCGGACTTCCACCCCGCGACCCCGGGCACCGACACGCCTCCCGTCGCGAGTAACCCGCCCCCGCCCAGCGCGCCCCCGACCGTCGGGACCGGTGCGGCAGCCGATGCAGCCGCCGCCTCCGCCCCCGGTGAACAGGCTCAACTCCCGCAGCGGCAGGGCGGCTACGGATATCCGCAGCAACAGCCCGCGCAGCAGCAACCGCAGGGCTACGGCTACCCGCAGCAGGCCCAACAGCCGCCCCAGGGCTACGGATACCCCCAGCCCGGACAGCAACAGCCAGCACAGCAGGGCCAGCAGCAGGCGCAGCCCCAGCCCCCGGCACAGCCCGGATACGGCTACCCCCAGCAGGCACAGCCCGCCCAGCCCCAACCGCAGCCTCAACAACTGCCGCCCGCACAGCAGCCGGCGGCGCAACAGCAGCAGGGCTACGGCTATCCCCAGCAACAGGCGGCCCAGCAGCAAGCCGCGGGATACGGCTACCCGCAACAGGGCCAGCAGCAGGCGCAGCCCCAACCCCCGGCACAGCCCGGATACGGCTACCCCCAGCAGGGGCAGCCTCAGCCTGCCCCGTACCAACAGCCCCAGCAGGGCTACGGATATCCGCAGCAGCAGCCGGCCCAGCAACAGCCGCAGGGTTACGGCTACCCGCAACAGGCCCAACAGCCGCCCCAGGGCTACGGATACCCCCAACCCGGACAGCAGCAGCCAGCGCAACAGGGCCAACAGCAGGCGGCACCCAACCCGCAGGCCCAGCCCCAACCCCAACAACAGCCGCCCGCACAACAGCCGGCGGCACAGCAGCAGGGCTACGGCTATCCCCAGCAACAACCACAGGCAGGCCAGCAGCAGCAACAGCAACCGGCCCCGCCCCAGCAGCCGTACCAGCCCGGTCAGCAGCAGCCGGGCCCGGCCGGTCCCGCAGGACCCAACCCGCAGGGCCCCCCGCCGAACGCGGGCGACCCTGGTGCGATGGCCCCCGGCCAGTCACCGGCCGACGACGCACGGCGCCAGGCCCAGAGCGGCAATCCGCTGGGCTACACCGCGGCCGTCGAGCTGTCCTCGGAGCGGCTGGTCAACAACCGTAAGAAGCCGCGTTCGCAGAACCCGGCGCTGGGCGGCAAGTTCCGCTTCGGCGGCAAGAAGGAGGAGGCCGAGCGGGAGCGGAAGCTGAGCCTCATCCGTACGCCGGTGCTCTCCTGCTACCGCATCGCCGTCATCAGCCTCAAGGGCGGCGTGGGCAAGACGACGACCACGACCGCGCTCGGCTCGACGCTCGCGCAGGAGCGGCAGGACAAGGTCATCGCGATCGACGCGAACCCGGACGCGGGGACGCTCGGCCGGCGCGTACGCCGTGAGACCGGCGCGACGATCCGCGACCTGGTCACCGCGATCCCGTATCTCAACAGCTACATGGACATCCGCCGCTTCACCTCGCAGGCGGCGTCCGGTCTGGAGATCCTGGCGAACGACGTCGACCCGGCCGTCTCGACGACCTTCAACGACGACGACTACCGCCAGGTCATCGACATCCTCGGCAAGCAGTACCCGATCATCCTCACCGACTCCGGTACGGGTCTGCTCTACTCGGCGATGCGCGGAGTCCTCGACCTCGCCGACCAGTTGGTCATCATCTCCACCCCGTCCGTCGACGGCGCCAGCAGCGCGAGCACCACGCTCGACTGGCTCTCCGCGCACGGTTACGGGGACCTGGTGCAGCGCAGCATCACCGTCATCTCCGGTGTCCGCGAGACCGGAAAGATGATCAAGGTCGAGGACATCGTGTCGCACTTCCAGACCCGCTGCCGCGCCGTGGTGACGATCCCGTTCGACGAACACCTCTCCGCGGGCGCCGAGTTGGACCTGGACATGATGCGTCCCAAGACCCGCGAGGCGTACTTCAACCTCTCGGCGCTCATCGCCGAGGACTTCGCCCGCCAGCAGCAGGAACAGGGCTTGTGGTCCGGCAACGGCAACTACCCGCCCGCGCAGATGGCACCGCCCCTGCCCGGACAGCAGGCACAGCAGCAGCCGCCGGGCCAGCCGCCCCAACAGCCGTACGGACAGCAGCCGTTCCCGCAACAGCAGCAGCCGCCGCAGCCCGGGCAGCAGCCGTATCCGCAGCAGGGACAGGGCGGGGGCTGGCCGCAGCAGCCGCCGGGTCAGGTGCCGCCGCAGCGCTAACCCGCGGCGCGCGCCGCACCGGTATGTGACCTGCGTAGGGCCGGTACGGGGATCGTTCCCGTACCGGCCCTCGTCACGACTCCGCCCGCGCGACCAGCGTCCGGCAGCGGTCCACGTCGTCCGCCATCCGCTCCAGCAGGGCGTCCAGAGTGTCGAACTTCTCCTGCCCGCGGATGTATTCGAGGAAGTCGACGGAGACATGCTTGCCGTACAGGTCGAGGTCCACGCGGTCGATCGCGTACGCCTCCACGGTGCGTTCCGTCCCGTCGAACTGCGGGTTGGTGCCCACCGAGATGGCCGCGGGCATCCGTTCGCCGTCGGCGTTCAGCCAGCCCGCGTAGACGCCGTCGGCGGGGACGGCCGTGTGCGGGACGGTCTCGGTGTTGGCGGTGGGGTAGCCCAGTTGACGTCCGCGCTGTGCGCCGCGTACGACCACGCCCTCCACGCGGTGCGGACGGCCCAGCACTTCGGCCGCGCCCGCGACGTCGCCCTCGGCGATCAGCCGCCGCACGAGCGACGAGGAGAACGGCTCGCCGCCGCCCGCCTCGCCACGCTCGTACAGGTCGACGACGACCACCTCGTAGTCGTACGTCTCCCCCAGCTCGGCGAGGAGCGCGACGTCGCCCGACGCCCGGTGCCCGAAGCGGAAGTTGGGGCCTTCGACGACGCTGCACGCGTGCAGCCGGTCCACGAGGACCTTCGCCACGAAGTCCGCCGGTGTGAGCTGTGAGAACTCTGCGGTGAAGGGCAGCACCAGCACGGCGTCCACGCCGAGTTCCGCCATGATCTCGGCACGCCGTGGATGCGGGGCGAGCAGCGGGGGGTGGCTCCCGGGACGTACGACCTCGCTCGGGTGGGGGTCGAAGGTGACGACGACGGCCGGGACGCCCAGTTCGCGCGCCCGTGCCACCGTCCTGTCGATGATGAGCTGGTGCCCGCGGTGCACCCCGTCGTACGAGCCGATGGTGACGGCGCTGCGCCCCCAGCCCTCCGGGATGTCCTCCAAGCCACGCCAGCGCTGCACGTCCTGCTCCTCGCCGATGCCGATGGTTCGCCGGTCCAAGGGTGCCATGCTGCTCAGCGGGTGACGCAGGGGACCCGTGCCTGTCCCGGCGCCTCCCGGCCGTTCCACCCGCGGGTGTCCGCGCTGACGCTGCCGGGACCGTGACCGGCGCCACGGTCGTGCGCCACCGCCTGCAGCGCCGCTTCCAGCGCGGCCGGATCGCGCTCGCCGTCGAGGAAGACGGCGGGCGGCTCCTCCGGTACGGGGCCGCCGGGCGTGCCGAGGGCGCGGGCGAGGCTCGTCCGCA
>NZ_LJGW01000086.1 GCF_001751255.1 Streptomyces nanshensis
GGGCTCGGACTGCGGGGGCCGCCCTCGCGTTCGTGCTCGCGCCGCTGGCTCCTGGTGCTCGTCGTGGTCCGCCGCGCGCTCCGGCCTCCGCGCCCCGCGCCCGCTTGCCGCTGCGTCGGTCCCGTCGCCTCGCCCCGCGCGCTGCTGCGTCGCGCAAGCTGTTAGCCGACCGGCTGGTGCCGGGTGCCCAGCTCATACGTCGCAGCTGCGCCCCGTTCACCGTGCTCGTCGTACGAACTGCGTGGCNGTACGAACTGCGTGGCACGCGCCCGTGCCGTCCGGCTTGTCGCGCATGAGGGGGCCCGACCCCGAGCTGGCCGCTGCTCCCCGCTGCGCACTTGGCACTTCGGGGCGCTCCGGCCGCGCTGCGCCGTTCGGCGACACCACGGTGCGGGCGCGGTTGCTCGGTCGCTGCGACGGGGGCCCGTACCCGCCGGTGCTCGCCGTTCCCCGTCGTGCATACGCGCGCCGCGGCCCACGACAGCCCGGCCCCGCGAGCGTCCCCGCTCCCGCCGCCGCTGATTCGCGGTGCGCCGGGTGTGCGTGCTGCGCTCGCCTGGTGGGCGTGCTCGTGGGGGCGTCAGGCTTGGGGGTGCTGTCGGTGGACGTATGCGGCGGCTGAGGGGTAGTTCGGCGCCAGGCCGACTGCTCTCCATTCGTAGCCGTCGAATTCCTCGATGACGCGCCACTCGTCGGGGCGAACGTGGGATCCGGCTGGGGCCCCGCTGTCCAGCAAGAGCATCCGTCGTTTGCCGGTGAGCCGCTCGCGCCGCAGCTGTTGAACACGAGCCAGGTATTCCAGGGACTCATCCACGCGGTCATCCTCGCATCGAGGCGATCCGGGTTGCTGGGCAGGAGCTGCCCTCGCCTGCTGTCTTCGCATCACGGCAGCGCGCCGTCCTGGGTGCGGGGGGGCTGCCGTCCATGCCGCAGTGCGCCCAGGCGCGCGTCGCCCGTGCGTCGCGTGCTGGCCGCCCCCGCGCTCGCGCTGGCCGCACCGTCTGCGGTGGGGGAGCGGGCGCCCGCGCTGTCGTGTGGCTCCTCAACGTCGTCGTGGGCCGTGCCGCTGCCCGGGCCTGTCCGCCTGCCGGTGCCGGTTGCCGGCCGCGTTCTGGTTCGTGAGGTTTGGGGCTTTTCTGCTGCTGTCGTGGGGCACGTAGATTGCGGGTTTCTGTCCACAGGTGGGTGTTTCTACGGTCCACCCGCGTCTGCCCGGGCCGGCTGGGCGGGCAGGAGAGAAGGGCAGACATGGGATGAGGATTTTCACGCGTCGAATGGCCATAACCGCTGGTGCCGGAGTTCTGGCACTGGGCGGCACGCTGGTCTCGGCAACCGCTTCCGTGGCCAGCGACACCACCCCTGCCTCCACCAAGGTCGGGTCGTCGAAATGCAACGTCAACGACTCGAACCACAAGGAAGACATTCGCACGTCGGGTGTGAACCTCCGCAACGGCCCGTCCACGGGCTACTACTCGAAGGGGCAGTTGGGCAAGGGGACGAACTTCTACGTCTACTGCAGCCACGTCTCCGGTACATACACGCCCTGGTACTACGGCAAGGTCACGTCCGGAGTCCATTCGGGCACCAAGGGCTGGGTTTTCGGTGACTACCTCGTCTGATAAAGGGCGCGCATTCCGCGATCCCACCACCATCTGCTGGTGGGCCCCGCGAGCGGCTGTACCTCAGCAGGTGGCGGATACCGACCGGACTCCCCTTGCAGCGCGGTCGAGGAAGCCCTAGTCGCCACCGCAATACCGCGAAGGGCCTGCACCCCAGAAGGACCGGGGGCAGGCCCTTCCGTGGCGCGCCCGTGCTACGCGTGCGGCGCTGCCGTCACCGACCGCGGCGCTCCTCCTGACCCGGGGCCGCTGCGGTGCGCCCGGTGAAGAGCCTCAGTGACGGCTCAGGGCCGGGCACCGCCCGAGCCGCGCTGTGTCGCTGCCGGCAGGTGCGTCTCGACGACCGCCGCACGAGGAGGCCCGCCGGGCCCCGGTTGCTACCCGCGCCGCCCTCCGCCGCCCTGGCTCCCGGGTGCCGCGCCGGTGTGAGTGCCTGCGCTACGTGTCGGGTGGTGGCTGCTCTGCGCTGCTGGTCCGCTTCCCGTGTTGCACGGCTTCTTACGGAGGATTCGCGAGCTACTTGGCGTCCGGTGCGTGCGTCGCCGGCGACGCCCCCGCTGAGATCTGCCCATCCCATCCAGGTCAGGCGGCGCGCGGCGACTGGTCTGTGGAGCACGGCGACTTTCGTGCGAATTCGCAGGTCAGTCTTGGTGTCGAGTTGTGCAACCGGCGGATGCAAATATTGACTATGAACCCCTTCTAAGGTAAATTATGCCATGAGGGTTGGGGGTGTCCCGCTCCCTCGAAGACCCAGTAGTGCAGGTCGGAAGGACGCTCTATGCAGGTCTTCACGGTGGCCCAGGAGATTCGCCACGGCGAGGAGCACTCGGACGTGACGGGGGAGGGGCTGACGCTCGAGGCCGCCGTCGCGAACGCGATGGAACGGGGCCCGATCGGCTACCGCCCGTCGGACGTTCCCTCCAGCGCGGCCAGGGTGACCGCTGAACTGCAGCACAGCACGGAGACCACGCTGGGATGGGCCTGGTACATCCGCCGCTGACTGAGCTGCGGCGACGAGAACGAACGATGGGCACGACGTCCTGACATGGAGTCGTGCGGAGCTGAGGGGGCGCAGTGAACCGCCGAGAGACGTTTGTCTTCTCCCACAAGCCGTACGCCGTGAACCTGGACAGCCTGCGCGGCACCCTGGAGACCGGCAGGGACTGGCGCTTCTACCGGGGACGGATCGACGCCGTGTGGTTCCGCCGGAAGGACGGCATCACCCGCGCCTGCATCGGGACTCTCTGGGCGTCCAAGCGCCGCGAGACCGAGCCCACCGCCCAGGAGTTCCTTCAAGCGCACGACGACGGCCGCTACGGCGGCGACTGCGTCGCCCGCTGGGACGGCGTGAACTACTGGGGACCAGGCCAGAGCCTTGAGGGCATGCACAAGCACCTGGCCCTGCTGCGCCCCATGCTGGACGACTTCCACGCCACCGACGGCGCCCCCGAGGCCCCAGAGGGCTATGAGGGGTGGTGGACGTTCCGATGACCACCACGACGGCCGCGCTGGGATGGGCCTGGTACATCCGCCGCTGACTGCGGCGACGAGAACGGTGGGCACGACGTCCTGACATGGGGTCGTGCGGTACTGAGGAGGGGCATGCCCTACGCCGGATGGTTGCTCGACGTCCTCGAAGCATGGGGTGAGGCCGACCCCATGGAGGACGCATGGGAGTTCGACTGGCGCGACGTCGACGGCCTGCTGGGCGCGGCGGCGGAGGTGGTCTCCTGGGCGGAGCCGCTGGGCATCGTCCCGCTGAACGCGCACGAGGCCCTGATCGTCCTCGATCTGCCCGACGGAGGGCCGCGTCTGTGCTCCCTCACCGAAGAGATCGACTTCTACGGCCCGCCGACGGCAGGCGGCACGGTGGCCGACGCGGTCTGGCACGCCCTGACCTCGGTGCGCGCCACCGGCGCCGCTCTGGTCGCTCAGCTCGACGCCGTCCGGCCCGTGAATGTGGCCGCGGGGGTGGCCACTGTCCACCGCTCGTTGGTGCAGGAGATCCGGGAGCGCGAGGCTGCGCGGCAGGCCCGGTTGACCGCGGTCGACCCGGACCGTCAGAGGGGTGAGGCGTCTTCCTCCTGGGCCGACTGGGGCGCGTACGACGAGGCGAAAGCAGACGTCAACGAAGAGCGGGCCGAGGATCTTGCGGCTCTGCTCACGGTTCTGGAGGGCTGAAACCGGCATCGGCAGCCTCCTCGGCGCGGGCGCCCGTACGACCCTGTCGACGACCCGATCGGCGACGACGTTGAGGAGGGCTACGAGCAGGCCGTCCGCGACGGCCACATCGACCCGCACACCACCGACAGATCCTGGCGGCACCGATGAGCGAACAGTCCAACGAGCACGGCGCCCGACGCGAAGTCGTGGCGCACATCTACGACGACGGAACCTCCAACGACGAGTGCAACGGGGACTGCCCCGCCTGCCTCGAACGGGAGCAGCAGTACGTGGAGGGCATCCGCGAAGAGGTGACGCTGGCCGACCCCGACGACGAGACCCAGATCTACGCCGCCGCGTCACGGGCCATGTACCTCGCGGAGCAAGAGGTCATCAAGGCCCTCAAGCAGGTGGGACCGCCCAAGCGATCCCCGAGCGGCCCCCCGGCACCGCCGAGTTCGGCGACCTGAGCATCGACCCGCGCATCACCACCAAGCACTGGAGGCAACGATGAGCACCATCACGAACGAGACCGTCGCCGCGCCCGAGAGCCGGTATCCCGAGCACGACAAGCTCACCAAGGTCAAGGAGACCTCGCAGGCGGTCTACCGCTTCCTGGAGGCGGTCGGCGAGAAGGACATCCAGCTGATGCGCACCGTGCCGGACCACATCTGCCCGATGGAGCCCGACGACTCCGAGTCGGTCCACATCCCGGTGTCCGGGCAGCAGTTGAAGGAGCTGCTCGCCGAGCACTTCGGCATCGATCTGAAGAAGCTCGACGCCGAGAAGGAGCAGATGCTCGACGACCTGCGTGCGGTGCAGGCCGAGTGAAGCTCTCCGAGCGGCTGCTGGAGCGCCTGCGGGCGGAGTTCCGCCCGGGGCGGTCGTACGGGGCCGCTACGGCGGCCCGCTTCTGTGCTCCCTCACCGAAGAGACCGACTTCTACCGGCCGCCGACGGCCGCCACGACCGTCTGGCACGCCCTGACCTCGGTGCGCGCCGCCGGAGCGGCTCTGGCCGCTCAGCTCGACGCCGTCCGGCCCGCGCCGGAGGTGCCCGCCGGTGCGCAGCCGCTCCAGACAAGGCAGCAGCAGGACTCAGGGAGGAGCAGCACGTGAGCCAGGAGTGGGAAACCCTCGCCGATGCCGTGGCCACGGTCCACGCAGAGCTGGACGGCCGTTACTTCGAGGTCTTCGAGCAGCTCGCCCTGGACGCGGGCCTGTTCGCCTACTGCTCCTGCGGGCGCCGCGTGTACGCGGGCGAGCCGCGCTGCGCCGGCTGCGGCCGGGATTCCGCTCCGGCGCAGCCCGGGGGAGTCCAGGATCTGCCGCTGTCCGGCCACCACCACCGAGAAGGGGAACGTTCGTGATCGCTGAACTCTTCGACCCGCTGGAGGTCGAGTGCCTGGTGAAGACCGCCGCGGACCTGTGGGAGGACGGGGGGCAGGCCGATCTGTCCGGACGCCAGCGGGAGGTGCTGGAGCGTGCCCGTACCGCGGTGCTCGCCGAGCACGCCGGCCGGCCGCTGCCGTCGCAGGCCGCCGCGGCCCTCGTGGAGAGGACGCCGGGCCGGGTGTGTGTGCTGCGCCGCTGGGACCGCCACGAGGACGAGGTGACGCTCTGGCGGGACGAGGACGCCGCGATGGCCGCCCTCGCGGAGTACGTACGCGGGGTCTGGGACAACACCGCCTGCGATCACGACGTGCCGGACGAGCCGCCTGATGACGACCATGAGGCGGTGCAGCTCTACTACGGCCCTGACGGCGACAGCCGCCCGGACGAGGGCCACTGCGTCTACGACGAGACCATCGGCCGCCGCCGCCGGACGCGCATCCTTCCGCCGGGCTACCGCTTCCCGGACGAGAGGGAGTGCGCGCAGGCGAACCGCAACGCGCTCTTCCACCCGAAGGTCGAGGACGACGGGGTGCCCTACCTCGAGAACTGCGGCATCCGGGTCTTCGCCTGCCTCGACGAACTGGACGGCGCCTTCCTGGTCTTCGTCGACCCCGACGATGCCGAGGACCGGCTCGTGCGGCCCGACGGCACCGTGCCGCTGCGCATCGAGACGCCGGGCACCGTGCTGCTGGACAGCACCGCACCCCCCGGCACGGACCGCTGAAAGAGGCAGGCAGGCCCGGCGCCGGCATCCACGCGAGCACCACACCACCGGGCGCAGCCGCCGGGCAGGCGCAGCTGCGACGGCGGGCCGAACTGGCCGCCGCCCAGGCCGAGTAGACGGTCTCCGCCGGGCCGCGCGCACTGCGCCGCGGTTCGGCCGGCCGCACTGCTCTTCGTGGCTCGCGCCTGCGGCTGCTGCTCCCGGCCTCGGCGCCGCTGTTTCCCGCTCCCGCGCGCCGAGTTGTCGGCTGTCGCCCCGCGCCGTGGTCGTCGCACCCGCTGCTCGCCGCGCACCCGGCTGCTGGCCGTTCCTGCGGCTCCGCGCGCGCCCGGCTGCTCCNCGGCTGCTCCGCCCCGGATGCTCGTTGCTCGCGCCTGGCCGCCGGCCCGCTCGTCCGGTGCTGTCGGCTGCGGTGAACTGCCGTGGTCCCGACGGGCGTTGGCGTCGTCGTCCGTCGCGTGGTCGCGCGCTGCCCGGGGCTGTCGGGTGCTGGATTCTGTCCACAGGTGGTTGTTCCTACCGTCTCCCGATCCACGTCCGTGCGGGACATGCCCGGCGGACGGATCACGACGGAGAAGGATCACTATGAAGACGCTTCTGTGCCGGCCCGGCACGCGCATGGCCTCCACTGCAGCCGTATCCCTCCTGGCTCTGTGCGCCGCTGTCGGCAGTGCCCCCACTGCCCAGGCCGCCGACGAGGCTCCCCACTACCTCAGCGACGGCAGCGGCTCCGTGCAGTATCAGGACAACGGGAACAAGCTCACGATCAAGGACCTCAAGAAGGACGGCCGGGGCGTGCGCGTCACCGTCTGGACCGACGTCGTCCGCAAGGACACGGTCAGCATGGTCCGGGGGGAGGGCAACAGCCAGACGTACCCGCTCGACGTCCGTGAAGACGACGTCGTGAGGGTCGTTGCCGGCACCTGGGACCACGACGGCAAGCAGGGCGGCGGCGCCGGCCCGGGGACCGCGCGGTTCTCCTTCCGCAGCTGATGCACGCGTGATGCACGCGGTCTCCTGCCCGCGGGACGCCCGGTGATGTCGGCCGCCGTCCCGCGGTGGGAGGCGGGATGGTGAGCGGAGGCTGCAGCGGGCCCAACACGGCCGGGCGTACGTCGCTCACCGCCCGAGCAGGGCCCGCGGCGCCCGCGCCGCTGGTGCCGGTCCCGTCGTCTCCGCGCTCGTCGTCTGGTGCCGCGGGCTTCGTCGCGGCTCGTCCTTCCTCGCCCTGCTGGTGCCGCCAGCTTCCACGCGGGCACCACACCGCCGGGTGCCTCGCCTTGTCGGTCTCGTGTCGGGCCTACGCGTCGGGCCGGCGGGCCCGCTCTCGCACCACGCTGCGTGACGTGGTCACCGGCTGTCGCGGGGGCGTTCGGCGCCGAGCTGGATCTCGCGTCGGCATTCGTGGCAGTCCGGCAGCCCGCTCACGGTGCGGCCCTCGCCTTGGGCCCAGTGGAAGCCGCACAGCGCGTGGATCGACAGGTGTTCGTCGTCGGGGGTGGCGTGTGAGCCGTATCCGGGGATGTTCCAGGTGACGGTCGTCCCGCCGTCGTACGGGGAGCCCTCCGGCCAGTCGTAGACGGCGTCGCCGGTGGTACAGCGCATCCGGAGGTCCGGGCCCTTCCAGCGGGCGCCCTGCTGGGCCTGGGCGGAGGCGTCGACGGCGTCGGCCAGCCGCTCGAAGGACAGGTCGTAGTCCCTCATGTGCTCCCAGCTGCCGGCTGGTTGTGCGCGGACCAGCGAACGGAACTCCAGCAGCAGCCGCTCCAGGTCGTGCTGCCGGACGCGGACGGTGCCGCTCTGGGAGTCGTAGCCGTAGGGATCCTCGGTACCGGTCTTCTTGGGCATCGCACTCCTCCTTGTCCCCGCGCGGTGGTGGTGAGACGCGCGGTGAGCCTGTGCGGCGGCCGTCTCAGTCACCGTGGTGTCTGGCCCAACGACCCGGGCCCCGGCCCGTGTCGCCCGGAGCGTCCGACGGCATCCGCGTCCGCGCGTGCGTGCACCTCGGGTGCAGTTGGCCAGGCCGGACCGGACGAGGACCTGGAGCGCGCCGCCGGACCGTCCCGCCGTGGGCCCGCCCTGGCCGTCCCCGGCGGGTCAGGCAGGCGAGACCGTACAGAGGAGCCGGCCGGAGCCGCCGCGGGCCGCGCGCCGGTTCCGGCTGCGCGTGAGCGCGGGTCA
>NZ_LJGW01000061.1 GCF_001751255.1 Streptomyces nanshensis
GTCGCGGGGCACTCGGTCGGCGAGATCGCCGCCGCAGTGGTCGCCGGAGTACTCGGCCTGGAGGACGCGGCACGTCTGGTGGTGGCACGCGGCAGGCTGATGCAGGCCCTCCCGGCGGGCGGCGCCATGGCGGCGGTGCAGGCGACGGAGCACGAGGTGCTGCCGCTGTTGCCGAAGACGGGCAAGGTCGCGGTCGCCGCGGTCAACGCTCCCGCCTCCCTGGTCCTCTCCGGCGCGGAGAAGGCCGTACGGCGGATCGCGAAGAAGCTGGAGGACCAGGGGCGCAAGACCACGCGGCTGTCCGTCAGTCACGCCTTCCACTCCCCGCTGATGGAGCCGATGCTCGACGAGTTCCGCACGGTGCTCGGCCGACTCTCGTTCGCCGAGCCGCGGACGGCGGTGAGCGCGGCGGCGGAGAGCAGGCACCCCTTCGCGTCGGCGGAGTACTGGCTGGACCACGCGCGGCACGCGGTACGGTTCGCCGACGCGGTCGCCGGTCTCGGCGCCGCGGACGTACTGGTCGAGATCGGTCCGGACGCCGTGCTCACGCCGATGCTGGCGGACCGTGCCGCGGTGCCCAGCGCCCGGCGCGAGCACGACGAGACGCTGACGCTGCTGCACGCGCTGGGACAGGTCCACGCCCACGGCGCCCCCGTCGACTGGACCGCGGTCCTGCCCGCACGGCGGCCCCTCGCCGACCTGCCCACCTACCCCTTCCAGCACGAGTCCTACTGGCTCCGGTCGCAGCCCGCCGCCCGCACCGGCACGGACACCCTCGACCACCCGCTGCTCACGGAGGCGCTCGACCTCCCCGGTGCCGTCGGCGTCCTGCTCACGGGACGCCTCGCACCGGCCGCCGACCAGTGGCTCGCCGACCACGTCGTCGACGGCACCGTGCTGTTCCCCGGCACCGGATTCCTCGAACTGGCGCTGCGCACCGCACGGCACACCGGTGCGGCCGGCGTCGCGGACCTGGTCCTGCACACTCCGCTGCCGCTGCCCCCGGCCGGGACCGAGATCCAGGTGTGGGCCGCCCCCGACGGCGGCGAACTGGAGATCCGCGCCCGCAGCGGAGGCGACGACTGGACCACCCACGCGACCGGCAGCCTCTCCGCCCAGGCCCCCGCCCATAACTGGAGCCCCGCCCAGTGGCCGCCCGCCGGCGCCGAGACGGTTCCGCTCGACGGGCTGTACGAGGACCTGGCGGACCGCGGCTACCGCTACGGCCCCGCCTTCCGCGGCCTGCGGGCCGTCTGGCGCGGCGGCGAGGAGACCTACGCCGAGGTGCGGTTGGACCCCGCTGAGCACGGCGCCGCCTTCGACCTGTCTCCCGCGCTGCTCGACAGCGCCCTGCACGCGCTGCTGCTCACCAGCGGCGACCACGTCCTGCTGCCCTTCTCCTTCACCGGCGCCGCCGCCGTACCACGGCCCGCCGACACCCTCCGGATACGGCTGACCGGTGACGGCGGCACCGTCAAGCTGGAGGCCGTCACCCCGGCGGGAGAGCCGGTGCTCACCGTCGAATCGCTGACCCTCCGGGAGGCCACCGGAGGAGTGTCCGGCGGCGCCCTGTTCACACCGGGCCTGGAGCCGGCCGAACTGCCGCAGGACGGACCGGCCGCGGAGACCGGGACGGTCCTCCTGCGCCCCGAGGTCCCGGACACCGGCGACACGGCGGCCGACGCGCGCACCGCTGCCGCGGAGGTGCTGACCTGCCTGCGGGAGTGGGCCGGCACCGGAACCGGACGCCTGGTGCTGGTGACCGACGCGGCGGACCCGGCCGGAGCCGCGCTCGGCGGGCTGCTGCGCGCTGCCCGGGCCGAGGCCCCGGAGCGCTTCGGCCTCGTGGAGAGCGATGGCGACCCGGCCTCGGAAGCGGTCCTGGAGCGTGCTCTGCCCCTGCTGTCCGACGAGCCGCACCTGGTGCTCCGCCACGGCGAGGTCCTGCTGCCCCGGCTGGAGCGCGCCGGCACTCCGCTCACGGCCCCGGAGGGCCCGTGGCGTCTGGACGTCGGCGACTCCCGCACCCGTGAACTGGCCCTGGTCCCCGACTCCGCCGCCGACCGGCCGCTGCGGACAGGAGAGGTGCGGATCGCGGTACGCGCCGCCGGCGTCAACTTCCGCGACGTACTGATCAGGCTCGGCGCCTACCCCGGCGAGGCCGTGCTCGGCAGCGAGGCGGCCGGAGTGGTCACCGAGGTCGCCCCGGACATCACCGATCTGCGCCCCGGCGACCGGGTGGCCGGCATGCTCTCCGGCGGCTTCACCCCCGTCGCCGTCGTCGACCGGCGCCTGCTCACCCCCCTCCCCGAGGGCTGGAGCTTCGCCGAGGCCGCGGCCGTGCCGATCGCCTTTCTCACCGCCTGGTACGGGCTGGCCGAGGTGGCCGCCGTGCAGCCGGGCGAGAAGGTCCTCGTGCACTCGGCGGCAGGCGGCGTCGGCACGGCCGCCGTACAGATCGCCCGGCACCTGGGCGCCGAGGTGTTCGCCACCGCGTCCCCGGGCAAGTGGGACGCGCTGCGCGCCCTCGGCCTGGACGACGCCCATATCGCCTCCTCGCGCGACCTGGCCTTCGCCGGTGCCTTCGGCCGGGTGGACGTCGTACTCAACGCGCTGGCCCGGGAGTTCACCGACGCCTCCCTCGGCCTGCTCGGCGACGGCGGACGCTTCGTCGAGATGGGCAAAGCCGATCTGCGCGACCCCGAGGACGTCGCCGCCGACCATCCTGGCGTGCGCTATCTGCCGTTCGACCTCTACGAGGTGGACGCGGACCTGATCGCCGCCATGAACGAACGGCTGGCCGGCCTGTTCGGCTCCTCGGACCGCGCACGGTCCGAGGACTCCGGCACGCTGAAGCCGCCGCCCCTCACCGCCTGGAACCTGCGCCACGCCCCCGAGGCGTTCCGGTACATGGAACAGGCCCGGCACACCGGCAAGGTCGTGCTCACCCTGCCCGCGCCCCTCGATCGCGAGGGCACCGTCCTGATCACCGGCGGCACCGGCGGTCTCGGCGCGCTGCTCGCCCGTCATCTGGTCGCCGAACACGGTGTGCGCCACCTGCTGCTGCTCAGCCGCCGCGGCGCGGACCACCCCGGCTCCGAGGCGGTCCGCGCCGACCTCACCGGCCTCGGCGCGCACGTCACCTTCGCCGCCTGCGACGCGGCCGACCGCGACCGCCTGCGCGAGGTGCTCGACGGCATCCCCGCGGAACACCCGCTCACCGCCGTCGTGCACGCTGCCGGCGTCGTCGACGACGCCTTGCTGGAGTCGCTCACACCGGAGCGGGCCGACGCGGTCCTGGCGCCCAAACTGGCGGCCGCGGCCCACCTGGACGAGCTGACCCGGGACACGGACCTGACCGCGTTCGTGCTGTTCTCCTCGGTCTCCGCACACCTCGGCGTACCGGGCCAGGCGGCCTACGGCGCCGCCAACGCCTATCTGGACGCGCTCGCCGTGCGGCGCCACCGCGCGGGACTGCCGGCCGTCAGCCTGGCCTGGGGACTCTGGGACCAGCACACGGGGATGGCCGCCGGCCTCGACGACTCCGCCCGGCAGCGCTGGGCCGGCCGCGGCATCGCCCCGCTGACGGAGGGCTCCGGCCTGGCACTGTTCGACCGTGCGCTCTCCCTCGGGCAGCCCGTCGCCGCCCCGGTGGCGTTCGACGCGGCCTCCCTGCGCCGCCAGCCGTCCGTGCCCGCGGTGCTGCGCTCCCTGGTCCGTCCGGCCGCCACGGTCCGGCGTTCCCGCGCCGTGGCCGCCGCCCCCGCCGCGACGACACCGGAGGCGCTGCTCGACCTCGTTCTGACACACGCGGCGGCCGTCCAGGGCCACGCCGATGTCACCGCCGTCGACCCGCGCCGCGCGTTCTCCGACGCCGGGTTCGACTCCATGACCGTGCTCGAACTGCGGCAGCGCCTCAGCGCCGCCGTCGAGCGCCCGCTGCCCAGCACCCTGCTCTTCGACCACCCCACACCCGCCGCGGTCGCCGACCACCTCGCCGGGCTGCTCCTCGCCGGGACCACGCGGGAGGAGGCGGCCGCCCCCGCTGCCCCGGCACCCGACGCGGACGAGCCGCTGGCGATCGTCGGCATCGGCTGCCGCCTGCCCGGCGGGGTCTCCTCGCCCGAGGACCTGTGGCGGCTGGTCGCCGAGGGGCGGGACGCCATCGGCGGCTTCCCCGACGACCGCGGCTGGGACCTCGACGCGCTGCGTGAGGGCGGCACCGTGTCCGACAGCCACCAGGGCGGTTTCCTCACCGGGGCCGGAGACTTCGACGCGGGGTTCTTCGGTATTTCGCCGCGTGAGGCGCTGGCGATGGATCCGCAGCAGCGGCTGCTGCTGGAGACCAGTTGGGAGGCGCTGGAGCGCGCCGGGATCGACCCGGCCGGTCTGCGCGGCACGCAGACCGGGGTGTTCACCGGCGCGGTGGCGCAGGAGTACGGGCCCCGGCTCCACGAGTCCAGCTCCGTCGCCGACGGCCATGCCCTCACCGGTACGACCTCCAGCGTCACCTCCGGCCGCACCGCCTACGTCCTCGGCCTGGAGGGTCCGGCCGTCACCGTCGACACGGCCTGTTCCTCGTCGCTGGTCGCGCTGCACCTGGCGGGGCAGTCACTGCGCCAGGGCGAGACCGACCTGGCCCTGGTCGGCGGAGCGACCGTGATGGCCTCGCCCGGCATGTTCGTCGAGTTCAGCCGGCAGGGCGGTCTCGCCACGGACGGCCGCTGCCGGTCCTTCTCGGCCGACGCCGACGGTACGGGCTGGTCGGAGGGTGTGGGTGTGCTGGTGGTGGAGCGGTTGTCGGATGCGCGTCGCAACGGGCGTCGGGTGTTGGCGGTGGTGCGTGGGTCTGCGGTGAATCAGGACGGTGCGTCGAATGGTCTGACGGCGCCGAGTGGGCGNGCGTCGGGTGTTGGCGGTGGTGCGTGGGTCTGCGGTGAATCAGGACGG
>NZ_LJGW01000050.1:0-124 GCF_001751255.1 Streptomyces nanshensis
CGGACGCCGCGTACGTGCCCGCGCCGCCGCCTCGGTGCGGTGCCGCGTCCAGCGCCCGTCGGGCGACGGAGCGGCCGTCCGCCGTTCCGCCTGCGCCCGGATCTCGTGGTGCGACTCGTAAGCG
>NZ_LJGW01000050.1:180-3632 GCF_001751255.1 Streptomyces nanshensis
CGCCTCGTCGTACGAGGCGAGTGCGGCGCGCATCGCCGTCCCCGCGACCCCTCGCCGCCGCACGACGACGGCCAGCCGCCAGAACCCGGCCGTCACGGCCGCCACGGCCGCGGCGGTGAGCAGCACCGGCAGTACGTCGTCCATGGGCCGACGCTACCGCCGCCCCGCCGACGCCGTCCCGCGAACACAGCCTCGCGAGCGCCGTGCCCCGTGCCCCGAACGGCTCGGCGCCCTCGCGGTGTTGAGCGTGCGCCGGGGCGGCCCCCGTACGTCCCGGCGCATACTTGTCGCGACGCTCGCAGCGGTCGCGACGCTCTCGGACCGGGCGGACCTCAGACCGTGCCGGACGGTCAGCTCGGCGCGGGCTCGCCCGGGTAGTGGCCGAAGCTCCAGAGGTTGCCCTCGGGGTCGCGGATCGCGAACTCCCGGTTGCCGTAGTCCTGGTCGACGATCTCCCGCGCGAAGGTCACGCCCGCGGCCTTGACCCGCTCGTACAGTCCGTCCACGTCGTTCGTGACGACGTAGCACCCGAACGTGCCCGGCGGAGTGCACCACTCCGCGTCCGGCTTGTAGGAGCCGAGCATCACGCCGCCGCCCTCGGGCCAGTCGAGCTGGCAGTGGGCGACCTGGTCGCCGTCGGCGTAGACGGCCGTACGCAGGAAGCCGACCTTCTCCACGAGGAAGTCGATCAGCGTGTGGGCGTCGCGCGCCTGGAGGGTGGGCCAGACCGTCGGTGCGGGTGCGGCGGACGGGCCCGCCGCCTGGTGCGCTGCTGCTGATGAGTTGTCCATGGGGGCTAGTCTTCGCCGTTGCGATGGCCCCCGGCTTGGATATTCCGGCGCTCCTCGCCGATCCACCCGCTCGGGCTCAGCCCCGTGTACTGCCGGAAGTCCCGTACGAGGTGCGAGTGGTCGTAGTAGCCGCACCGTGCGGCGATCCGGGAGAGGTCCGGCGGCGCACCGCCCGCGACGGTGACCGTCACCTCGCGCCGCGCCCGTTCGAAGCGCATCAGCCGGCTGATCTGCTTCGGGCTGGTGCCGGTCTCGCGGCGGAAGAGCGTGGTCAACTGCCGTCGGCTCAGGGCGACATGGCGTGCCATGCCGTCCAGCGAGCCCGCGCCGCGGTGCCGTGCCATCCACGTCCACGCCTCGGCGACCTCGGGACGTACCTCGGCGCGGCGCCCCTGGTCCTCCGCCCTCCGCCGGAGATACGAGGTGAGGAGGCCGAACCGCTCGTCCCAGCCGCTCAGTTCGCGCATCCGTTCATGGAGCTCCACCGCCGGCCTGCCGAGGAGGGCGCCCGCTTCGCTCATCCGCGTCAGCTCGCTCGCCGGCGCCCCGAACAGCGCCCTGGCCGCCATCGGATGAACGGCGAGCTGCACCCCGCACTCACGGGCGGGCTGGAGGATGTACATGGGACGCTGATGCAGCCCGCCGACGACGATCTCCTCGCGGTACGCGTCGCGCCCGCGCGCGTGCTCGGGGCTCTCGCCGCCGATCACCGGGCCGTCGAAGGAGAAGATCAACGTCAAGTACGGGGAGGGCAGCCCCCGGTGGAGCTGCGGTTCGGCCCCCTCGGAGCGGTATCCGATCGTCGAGGCCACCATGGCGCCCAGCGTCCGCGGCGCCCGTACGAACTCATACGATGCGTCGCCCTGCGATGCGGAGGGCGGCTGCCCGCCGCGCCGTCCGGAGGCCATGCCGGCAAGTCTACGAGGACGGGCGGACAGCGCCCCCGTGCCCGCGCGTGACGCCGTACGCCCGCCCGACGCCGTATGCGCGAAGCTCCGGGGACGGGCCGGTGAGCGGGCGGTCACCGGCCGTGGGTCGCCCTGCTCAGGGCGAGGCGTCCTGGGGACGGCCGAAGAGCAGGTCGTAGCCCGGGGGCAGTTGGAGCAGGATGCGACGCGTCAGCTCCTCGCCCGCGGCGTCCGCGGCCACGCTGAGGACGGCGCCCACGTCCCAGGCCGCCGTCTGCTCGGTGGCGCCCTCGATCCACGCCGCGGTGGCCCGTACGAACCGCTCGCTGGAGAGCGGTTCCGCCGCCTGGAGCGGATTGAGCAGGATCAGCGCGAAGGTCTCCGGGAGCCGGGCGGCGAGATCGGCCCGTACCTCGCCGACCAGATGCGCGCCCAGCAGGGCGAGCACGGTACGCGCCGCACGGTCGGCCTCCGTACGGGTCGGGTACTCACCGCGTTCCTGCACATGGTCGAGGAACGCCTCCCAGCGCATGGCCACCATGCCGTCCCCTTCCGGCCGCTTGCGGGGTCTGCTCCGTACAACTCCCGGGCGCTTCAGGGCAGTCGAGGCGTGGGCGGAGGGCGAGACGAGGGAGAGAGAGGACGTCTCGCCCTCCGCCGCCGCTGCCGGTGCGGCCGCCTCGGTTGCCGGTCGCCCCGGTCGCCTCAGCCGCGGATCTCCTTGCGGCCCGGACTCGCGCCGATGGAGATCTTGCGCGGCTTGGCACGCTCGGCGATCGGGATCCGCAGCGTCAGGACGCCCGCGTCGTAGTCCGCCTCGATGTGCTCGGTGTCGAGGGTGTCGGCGAGCACCACCTGCCGTGAGAAGACACCGAGCGGACGTTCCGAGAGCTCCACCTGTGCGTCGTCGCTCCTGGTCTGCGGCCGGCGTTCGGCCTTGACCGTCAGCATGTTCCGCTCGACGTCGATGTCGACGGCCTCCGGATCGACGCCCGGCAGGTCGAGGGCGATCACGTACTCGTCGCCCTCGCGGTAGGCGTCCATCGGCATCGGGGACGGACGCGACCACGTGCCGGACGGATGGCCGAAGAACTGCTGGGTGAGCCGGTCGAGCTCACGGAAGGGGTCGGTGCGCATCAGCATCGTGAAAACACCTCCGCTTCGCGGTAGTTCAAGCCCTGTGCTGTTGCCTGCCTCTCTTGTAGCATGTCATCGGAACGATGACAAGTGACGTTTGTCGCCCGAAGGTTGACGGGCGAGCGAGGTGGCCTCATGACCGACGACGACCGGGAACCCGCTTCCTCACCCGGCACCTTCCACGCCGCCCAGGCAGCGCTGGAGACCATCGACGAAGCCGTACGTACCGCCCAGACGACCCCGCCCGGAGAGGCTCCCGACGCCGGCTCCGACCCCGACCCCGACCCCGACCCCGACGTCGGCTCCGGCTCCGGCTCCGACGCGGGCTACGAGCAGGTACTCGCCGCCCTGCTTCTGCTGCGCGAGCTGCGCGACCAGCTCGCCGGATGGGAGACGGGGCTCATCGAGACCGCCCGTGAGGCGGGCGCCAGTTGGGCCGAACTCGCCCCGCCGCTCGGCGTCGCGAGCCGCCAGGCCGCCGAGCGGCGCTATCTGCGGCTGCGTCCCGGAGCGCCCGGAGCCAACGGCGAGGAGCGCATCCAGGCCGTCCGCGAACGCCGCGCCGCCGACCGCTCGGTGACGACCTGGGCCCGTGGCAACGCCGCCGGTCTGCGCC
>NZ_LJGW01000058.1 GCF_001751255.1 Streptomyces nanshensis
GGTCGGCGACGTCCGCGGCGGTGATGCGCACGTCGGCGCCCAGCGCGGTGAGTTCGGCGGCCAGTTCGTCCGCGCCGGGCGCGTCGGGTCCGCGGCGGGAGACCAGCAGCAGTGAGCAGTTCTCGTGGGCGGCGAGCCGGCGGGCGACGTGTCCGCCCAGCGCTCCGGTGCCTCCGGTGATCAGGACGGTGCCGGTGGGCGTCCAGTCGTCGCCGGGCGGTGCGGCCTGCGGAGCGGTGGTCAGCCTGCGGGCGAGCACCTCTCCGGGGCCGATGAGGACCTGGTCGTCGGCGGCCGGTCCGCCGGCGCCGCCGGCGAGCAGGCCGCCGAGGCGGCGTACCGTCTCCTCCTGTGGAGGCTCGTCCGGCAGCCCGATCAGGCCGCCCCAGCGGTCCGGGAGTTCGAGTGCCGCGACCCGGCCCAGGCCCCAGACGGCGGCGGTGTCGGGGTCCTGCCGGGGGTCTCCGGTCAGGCACCAGGTGCGGGCGTCGATCCCGGCGTCGTCGAGCGCCTGGAGCGCGACGAGCAGGGTCTCCGCCCGGGACGTCAGGACGAGCACCCCGGTGTACGGGCCGGCGGGGATCGCGCCGGCCAGCGCGGCACGGTCGGGCTCGGGGCCCGTGCCGAGGGTGGTGGCCCGTTCCAGCAGCCCGTCGGGCCAGGAGGTGCCGGCGGTCGCGTCCAGCACCAGCCACGAGCCGGGAACGGCGGTGGCCTCGGGCGTCTCGGCGAGCGGCTGCCAGACCACCTCGTGACGCCAGGAGTCCAGGCGGCTGCCGACCGCGTTCCGGATGCGGGCGCGCTCGACCTCGCGCAGTACCACGCCGGCCGCGAGCGCGCAGACGCCGTCGGTGGTGGCCGCCTCGACGTCGACGTCGGTGCCGGTGATCCGCAGCCGGACCCGCAGGGCACCGGCGCCGGTCGTGTGCACGGCGGCACGGGCGAAGGTGAACGGCAGCCGGACCCGGTCCCGGTAGGAGCCGTCGGTCAGCGGCAGTACGTGCAGGACGCTGTCGAGCAGCGCGGGGTGGAAGGCGAACCGGGCGTCCTGCCGTCCTTCGGGCAGGGCGACCTCGGCGTACACGTACTCGTCGAGCCGCCACACGGAGCGCAGTCCGCGGAAGGCCGGTCCGTAGCGGTAGCCCTGCGCGGTGAGCCGGTCGTAGTGGCCGTCCAGCGGCACGGGTTCGGCGCCGGCGGGCGGCCAGACGCCTGCGGCCCAGTCGGCGGGGGGCGGCGGCGCGGCGGCGCCCAGGGTGCCGGTGGCGTGACCGGTCCAGCCGCCGTCGTCGCGGCGGGAGCGGATGACGAAGTCGCGGGCCGCCGTGCCCTCGTCGGGCGCCACCCACACCTGCACGTCCACGCCGCCGTCGGGCAGGACGAGCGGTGCTTCGAGGACGAGGTCGGTGACCTCTCCTGCGCCGGCCTGGGCGGCGGCGCTCGCGGCGAGTTCCAGGAAGCCGGTGCCCGGGAAGAGCACGGTGTCGTACACGGCGTGGTCGGCCAGCCACGGGTCGGCGGAGGGCGAGAGCCGTCCCGTGAACAGCACGCCGCCGGAGCCCGGAAGGTCGGCGGCGCCGGACAGGACGGGGTGCTCCAGGCCGTTCATCCCGGCGCCGGAGGGCGGCGGCGCGGCGAGCCAGTAGGTGCGGCGCTGGAAGGCGTACGTGGGCAGGTCGACCTGGGTGCGGCCGGGGAGTACGGCGGCCCAGTCCACGGCGGCGCCGTGGGCGTGCGCGGAGCCGAGCGCCGAGAGCACGGTGCCGGCTTCGGAGCGGTCACGGCGGCAGCAGGCCAGGGCGGTGCGCTCTCCCGCCATGGGGGTCAGTGCGGCGTCGGGGCCGGTCTCGACGAGCACGCCGCCGGCCGGGAGCTTCTCCAGGGCGTCGCCGAAGCGGACGGTGGCGCGGATGTGGTCGACCCAGTAGGCGGGAGCGCTGACCGGCTCGTCGGTGGCGGCGGAGGCGGCGAAGCCGACGGCGGGCTCGTGGAAGTCGAGTTCTCGTACGACGGCGGCGAACTCGTCGAGCACGGGGTCCATCAGCGGGGAGTGGAAGGCGTGGCTGACCCGCAGCCGTGTGGTGCGCCGCCCCTTCTCGCGCCAGTGCGCGGTGACCGCCTCGACGGCGTCCTCGTCGCCGGAGACGACCACGGCGCCGGGCCCGTTGACCGCGGCGAGCGCCACCCGGCCGTCCAGGGTGGGGAGGATCTCCTCCTCGTCGGCGGCGACGGCCGCCATGGCGCCGCCCTCGGGCAGCGCCTGCATCAGCCTGCCGCGTGCCACGGCCATCCGTGCGCCGTGCTCGGCGCTGAGCACTCCGGCGACCACCGCGGCGGCGATCTCGCCGACCGAGTGCCCCGCGACGGCGGTGACGGTGACGCCCCAGGACTGCCACAGCCGGGCCAGCGCCAGTTCGAAAGCGAAGAGCGCGGGCTGGGCGTACTCGGTGCGCTCCAGCACCTCCGCCGGCTCCTCCCACATCACCTCACGCAACGGGCGGCCCAGCAGCGGATCCACCACCGCGCACACCTCGTCCAAAGCCGCGGCGAACACCGGGAAACGCTCCGCCAGTTCACGCCCCATCCCCGGACGCTGCGCACCCTGACCCGAGAAGATCAGGGACACCCCGCCGGGGGCGGCGGTGACCGGTTCGACGTCGGACAGCGCGGACAGGAGCTGGTCGCGGTCGCCGCAGACCGCGGCACGGTGGTCGAAGCGGGCACGGGTGCCCGCCAGTGTCCAGGCGACGTCGTCGAGCCGCAGCTCCGGACGGTCCAGCAGGTGGCCGCGCAGTGCGGCGGCCTGGTCGCGCACCGCCTGCGGCGTCCTGCCCGACAGCACGAGGGGAACCGGTCCGGCGGCCGGACGCTCCGCGTGCTGCTCCGGCTGCCCGCCGCCGCTCTCCGGCTGTGCGTCGTCCGCGTCCGGCCGCCGGCCGGTGAACTCCTCCAGGATCACGTGCGCGTTGGTGCCGCTCATGCCGAAGGAGGAGACCGCGGCCCGGCGCGGGTGGCCGCCGCGCTCCCAGGGGCGGGCGTCCTCCAGCAGCCGGACGGTGCCCGCGGACCAGTCGACCTCGTCGGTCGGGGTGTCCGCGTACAGGCTCCTGGGCATGGTGCCGTGCCGCATCGCGAGGATGGACTTGATGATGCCGGCGGCGCCGGCCGCGGCCTGGGTATGGCCGATGTTGGACTTGAGCGAGCCGAGGTGGATCGGGTCGTCCGCGGTGCGGCTGGTGCCGTAGGTGGCGATCAGCGCCTGTGCCTCGATGGGGTCGCCCAGGCGGGTACCGGTGCCGTGCGCCTCGATCAGGTCGACCTCGGACGCGGGGACGCGGGCGCTGGTCAGGGCGGCCTCGATGAGGCGCTGCTGGGCGGGGCCGTTGGGGGCGGTCATGCCGTTGGAGGCGCCGTCCTGGTTGACCGCGGAGCCGCGGACGACGGCCAGCACGGGGTGGCCCTGCCGCAGTGCGTCGGACAGCCGTTCCACGACGAGCACGCCGACGCCCTCGGACCAGCCGGTGCCGTCGCCGTCGGCGGAGAAGGAACGGCAGCGGCCGTCCCGGGAGAGCACCCGCTGGCGGCTGTACTCCTGGAAGTAGAGCGGGGTGGACATCACGGCGACACCGCCGGCCAGCGCCATGTCGCACTCGTCGCCGCGCAGCGCCTGGCAGGCGAGGTGCAGGGAGACCAGCGAGGAGGAGCAGGCGGTGTCGACGGTGACGGCCGGGCCCTCGAACCCGAAGAGGTAGGACACGCGTCCCGCGGCGATGCTCGGGGCGCTCCCCGCCGCCAGGTAGCCCTCGAAGCCGTCGGGGGCCTGCTGGAAGCGGGTGCCGTAGTCGTGGTGCATCACGCCGGTGTAGACACCGGTGCGCGAACCGCGCCGGGCCGCCGGGTCGATGCCGGCCCGCTCCAGCGCCTCCCAACTGGTCTCCAGCAGCAGCCGCTGCTGCGGGTCCATCGACATCGCCTCGCGGGGGCTGAGGCCGAAGAAGTCGGCGTCGAAGCGGTCCACGCCGGTCAGGAAGCCGCCCTCGCGGGTGTAGGACTTGCCCACGGCGTCAGGGTCCGGGTCGTAGAGGTTGGCGACGTCCCAGCCGCGGTCCTCGGGGAAGGCGGTGATCTCGTCGCGGCCCTCGTCCACCAGCCGCCACAGATCCTCGGGGGAGGTCACCCCGCCCGGGTAGCGGCAGCCCATGCCGACCACGGCTATGGGCTCGGTGTGCTTCTCCTCCACCTCGCGCAGCCGGGTCCGGACCTTCTGGAGATCCGTCGTGGCCTTGCGCAGGTATCCGACAAGCTGCTGTTCATCGGCCATGAGGGCACCTATCGAGTGGGGTGAGCGAGGGGAGGCGGAGTGGGTGGCGGCGCGGCGGGCCGGACTCACACGTCGTCGAGTCCGTCGAGGAAGCGCATCAGCTCGTCGGCGCTGGCGCTCTCCAGGGAGGACGTCTCGGACGCGGGGCGTGCGTCCGTCTCGGCCAGCCGGTCGAGGAGCGCGCCGAGCCGGGAGGCCAGGGCGGTACGGACGGCCGGGGCCGTGAACACGGACAGCGCCGCCTTCTCCACGCGGGCGAATTCGTCCAGTACGGAGTCGGTGCCGGGCCGGGCGTCCTCCACGACGATCTCGCCGCGCAGATGCTCGGCGAGCGCCGACGGGGTCGGGTGGTCGAAGACCAGCGTGGCCGTCAGCCGAAGACCGGTGACCTCGGAGAGCCGGTTGCGCAGTTCGACGGACATCAGCGAGTCGAAGCCCAGGTCCTTCAGCGCCCGGTCGGGGGCGATGTCGCCGGCTTCCTTGTGGCCGACGACTCCGGCGACGGTGGCCTGTACGAGGTCGAGGAGGGCCGCGCCCCGGTCGCTCTCGGGCAGTGCCGCCAGTCGCTGTGCCAGGGGTTCGCCCTCGGACGGCGCCGCGGACTGCCGCGGCACCTTGGGCGCGAACCCGGACAGCAGCGGACTGGGCCGGGAGGCGGTGAACGCGGGCAGGAACCGCGGCCAGACGACGTCGGCGACCACCAGGTCGGTGCCCGCGGTGACGGCGTCGTCGAGGGCGGCGAGCGCGGCGTCCACGGCGAGGGGGATCAGGCCGCGGCGACGCAGTTCGCGTTCGACGCCGGGCTGCTCCACCATGCCGCCGCCGGACCACGGGCCCCAGGCGACGGAGACCGCGGCCCGTCC
>NZ_LJGW01000055.1 GCF_001751255.1 Streptomyces nanshensis
CCGAGTGCTCCGGTGCCGCCGGTGATCAGTACGGTGCCGGTCAGCGCGGCGGCGGGCTCCGGTGCGGTGGCGTCCGGCGCCGGTGCGGGTGCCGGGACGGCCTGCGCCGGTGCGATCCTGCGGGCCCACAGTCCGGCGTCACGGACGGCGAGCTGGTCCTCGGTGCCGTCCCCGGCGAGCACGGCGGCCAGCAGGTCCCGGGCCGGGGTGCCGAGGCGGGCCGGCAGGTCGACGAGGCCGCCCCACTTCTGGGGTGTCTCCAGTGCGGCGACGCGGCCCAGTCCCCATGCCGCAGCGGCTGCGGGGTCCGCTTCCGGATCGTCCGTGCCGACGGCGACGGCGCCGCTGGTGACGCACCACACCGGGGCCTGGATGCTCTGCTTCCGCAGCAGGGTTAGCGTCTCCAGCAACTCCTCGGCGCTGCCGGCGGCGCACAGCACACCGTCCAGCTCTCCGGCGCCCTGCGCCTGTGACGTGCTCCGTTCGAAGAGCCCGGACAGGTGCCCGGTGCCGAGCAGCAGCCAGCGTCCGGGCACCGCGGTCACCGCGGGCGGGTCGGGAAGCCGCTCCCAGGTGACGGCGTAGCGGCCGGTACGGTCGGCGGCCACCGCGTCGAGCTGTGCCCGGTCCACGGGGCGCAGGAGGAGCGCGTCCACCGCGATCGAGGGGGTTCCGGAGGCGTCGGTGGCGTGCACGGTGACGGATTCCTCACCGGCCCGCAGCCGTACCCGCAGGCCCCGGGCGTCCGGGGAGAGCGGCACTATGCCGGAGAAGGAGAACGGCAGCCGTACCTCGTCGGCCTCGTAGCCGCGGCCGGTCAGCGGCAGGGCGTGCAACGCGGCGTCCAGCAGCGCGGGGTGCAGGCCGAAGCCGGTGGGCTGTCCGTCGGGGAGGGCGATCTCGGCGAAGACCTCGTCGCCGCGTTCCCAGACGCCCCGTACGCCCTGGAAGGCCGGGCCGTACTCGTAACCCCGCGCGGCCAGATCGGGGTAGAGGGTGTCCACCGGTACGGGGACCGCGCCGGCCGGCGGCCATTGCGCACCGGTCCAGTCGGGCGTGAAGGCCCCGTCGTCGGGGGCGGTGCGGGGGCCGACGCTGCCGGAGGCGTGCAGGACCCACTCGTCGTCGCTGCCGCGGGAGCGGATGTGCAGCTCCCGTTCGCCGCCGGTGTCCGCGGCCACCCATACCTGTACGTCCCTGGGCCGGCCGCCGGGGAAGACCAGGGGTGCTTGGAGCACCACTTCGGTGACGCTCTCGGCGCCCGCGGCACGGGCGGCCTCGGTGGCCAGTTCGACGAATCCGGTGCCGGGCAGGAGCACGGTGCCCATGACGGCGTGGTCGCGCAGCCACGGGTCGCTGCCCGGCGTCAGCCGGCCGGTGAGCAACAGGCCGCCCTCTCCGGGCAGTTCGCTGCGGGACGAGAGCATCGGGTGCGGCCAGTGGTCGACGCCCGGTGCGTCGCCGGAGGCGGCGGGGGCGACGAGCCAGTAGGACTCGTGCTGGAAGGGGTAGGTGGGCAGGTCGGCGAGGGGCCGCCGTGCGGGCAGGACCGCGGACCAGTCGACGGGGACGCCGTGGGCGTGTGCCCGTGCGAGGGCGGTGAGCCAGGTGACGGTCTCGGCCCGGTCCCGGCGGACGCTGGGCAGCGCCGTGCGTCCGTCCAGGTGCGGCAGGAGGGCGGCGTCCGGACCGATCTCCACGGTCAGGTCCGCTTCGGGCAGCCGGTCCACGGCGTCGGCGAACCGCACGGTGGCGCAGACGTGCCGGGCCCAGTAGGCGGGGGTCTCCAGCGGGTGGGACGTGGCCGCGGCCGGGATCATCGGCACGGTCGGGGGACGGAAGTCGAGCGTTTCCAGCAGGGCGGTGAACTCGTCGAGCACGGGCTCCATCAGCGGGGAGTGGAAGGCGTGGCTGACGCGCAGCGGCGTGGTGCGCCGCCCCTTCTCACGCCAGTGCTCCGCCACGGCCGTGACGTCGGCTTCGGGACCGGAGACCACCAGCGCCCGGGGGCCGTTGACGGCGGCGACCGCGGTGCCCTCCGGCAGCGTCGGGGCGACTTCGTCCTCGGTGGCCGCGATGGCCGCCATGGCGCCGCCCGCCGGGAGGGCCTGCATCAGCCTGCCGCGCGCCACCACGAGACGTGCCGCGTCCTCCAGGCCGAGCACTCCGGCGACCACCGCGGCGGCGATCTCGCCGACCGAGTGCCCCGCGACGGCCTCGAAGGTGACACCCGCGGCCTCCCACAGCCGGCACAGGGCGATCTGGTGGGCGAAGAGCGCGGGCTGGGCGTACTCGGTGCGCTCCAGCACCTCCGCCGGCTCGTCCCACATCACCTCACGCAACGGGCGTCCCAGCAGCGGATCCACCACCGCGCACACCTCGTCCAAAGCCGCGGCGAACACCGGGAAACGCTCCGCCAGTTCACGCCCCATCCCCGGACGCTGCGCACCCTGACCCGAGAAGACCGCTGTGACGCGGCCGGTGCCGCCGGCCGTGACCACCGGCTCGCGCAGCGCGTCCGCCAGCTCCGCGCGGTCCCCGGCGACACCGGTACGGAAGGGGAAGTGGGAACGCCCGTGGGCGAGCGTCGAGGCCACGTCGGTGAGGGGGGTGTCGGGGTGCTCCTC
>NZ_LJGW01000004.1 GCF_001751255.1 Streptomyces nanshensis
CTGCACCCCGCGCTCCTCGACGCCGCCCTGCACGCCATGGCTTTCGACCCGCGCACCGACAACGGTGCGGTGCCGTTCTCATGGCAGGGACTCTCCCTGCACGCATCCGGCGCGACGGCAGTACGAGTACGGCTGACGCGTACCGGCGAGGGACCCATGACACTCGCGGTCGCTTCTCCGTCCGGCGAACTCATCGCGTCGGTCGATGCGTTGGTGACGCGGACCCTGTCGGCCGATCAGATGCAGGGCGATCGCCGAGCCCGGGACGGCCTCTTCGGCATCGACTGGCTGCCGGCATCGGTGCCCGCCGAGGACGCGAGCGCTGCGGTTGCCGGCCGAGTCCATCTCCTGGAGCTTGACGCCTCGCCGACCGGCCTGGCAGCGCATATACGGGAGGCCAACCCGCACATCACGGTGCAACCGCGATCGCACCTTACGGAGCTTGCCGATGTCGAGGGTCCGTCGGTGCCGGGTGTGGTGCTGGTTCCGGTTTCGGGTGGGGCCGATGGTGGTGTGGCGGGTGCCGCGCATGCCGTGACGTCTCGTGTGCTGGGTCTGGTTCAACTGTGGCTGAACGACGCGCGGTTCATGGACAGTCGTCTGGTGTTTGTGACGCGTGGTGCGGTGTCGGGTGTGGATCCGGCGGCGGCTGCGGTGTGGGGTCTGGTGCGTTCGGCGCAGTCGGAGCATCCGGGCCGGTTCGGTCTGCTGGACGTGGACGGTGCGGAGGCGTCGCTTGCGGCGGTGCCGTCCGCGTTGGCGGTCGATGAGCCTCAACTGGCGGTGCGTGCGGGGGAGGTGTGTGTCCCGCGTCTGGCGCGTGTGACGTCCGCTGAGGGTGACGGGGTCGTCTGGGCCGGGGTTGAGGGCTCTGTGCTGGTCACTGGTGGTACGGGTGGTCTGGGTGCGCTGGTGGCGCGGCATCTGGTCTCGGAGCATGGTGTGCGGGATCTGCTGCTCGTATCCCGTCGTGGCCGTGAGGCCGAGGGTGCGGGTGAACTGGTAGCCGAACTCATTGAGTTGGGCGCACGTGCCGAGGTTGCGGCGTGTGATGTGGCGGACCGGGAGGCGCTGTCCGACCTGTTCGCGCAGCACGCGGTCGGTGCGGTGGTGCACGCTGCGGGCGTGCTCGATGACGGTGTCATCGGTTCGCTGACGCCGGAGCGTGTCGATGCCGTGCTGCGTCCGAAGGTGGATGCGGCGTGGAACCTGCACGAACTCACCCGGGACCGCGACCTGTCGGCCTTCGTCCTCTTCTCCTCCGCCGCCGGGATACTCGGGAGCGCAGGCCAGGGCAACTACGCGGCAGGCAACGCGTTCCTTGACGCGCTCGCGCTGCACCGCCGTGAACTCGGCTTGGCTGCTGTGTCGTTGGCGTGGGGTGCGTGGGCGCAGGAGGGCATGCTCGCCGAGGCCGATGCCGAGCGTCTGGCCCGCGCCGGTATGCCGCCGCTGGAGGCGGGTGAGGGTCTGGAGCTGTTCGACGCGGCGCTCGCCACGGACGAGGCGACCATCGTGCCGGTCAAATTCGACCTTCCGGTCCTCAGGGCGCACGGCGAAGTTCTCCCGCTGCTCCGCGGACTGATCCGGGGCCGGTCGCGCCGCACCGTCGCCAGTTCCGAGAACGCCGTCTCTCTCGTCCAACGTCTGAGGAGTCTGGACGACAGCGAGCAGCATGACGTGCTGCTCGCGATGGTGCGTGCCGAGGTCGCAGGCGTACTCGGGCATGTCGGCGGAGAAGCCGTGGAGGCCTCCCGCGCTTTCCAGGACCTGGGTTTCGACTCGTTGACGGCCGT
>NZ_LJGW01000056.1:0-3978 GCF_001751255.1 Streptomyces nanshensis
GTCCGGGACCGGTCCGCCCGTCGACGGCCCCGTGCCCGGTCAACGGCCCTGTCCCGCGGTCCTGTTCGCGCCCCGCCGCGGGCGGCCCGTTCACGGTTCGTCGCGGGAGTGGACCGTGAAGAGACCTCCCTCGGGGTCGAAGAGCCCNGCCCGGCCGAGCGCCCGAAGGGGTTGTCCGCCGGGCTCGTCGCCACGGCGCCGCCCGCGCCCACCGCCGCCTTCGCCGCCTCGTCGACGTCGTCCACGGCGAACGAGGCGTGCCAGCGGGGCCGGATGTGCGGATCGGGCGCCGACTCGACGGCGCCGCCGCGCAGCGTCGCCACCGTACGGCCGCCCACCCGGATGACGACGGCCTCGTGCTGGTAGTCGACCTCGCAACGGCCCGTCTCGGACGCCCAGTCGAACACCTCGGCGTAGAAGATGGCCGCGGCGAAGGCGTCGCGGGTACGCAGCTCCAGCCGTGCGGGCAGATCGCGGTTCTCGGCGTCCCAGCTCGGGAGCACCGAGCCCTCCCAGAAGCCGAACGTCGCCCCGGCGAGATCCGCCGCGAGCGCGGTACGGCCGTCGCCCATGCGGATCGGGCCGACGGCGACGGTCGCGCTGCGCTCGCGCACGCGCGACGCCGCCGTGTCCGCGGAGGGCACGGCGAAGAACGGCGTCCACTGGACGGCGACGCCCATGGTGCGGGCGATGGCGCCCAGCCCGGCGACGGGCACGTCGTCGGAGTAGGCGACGCTGAACTCCTCGCCGATGGTTCCGGGACGGAAGGACCAGCCCAGCACCCGGCCGTAGAAGCGCTGGGCGTCCACGAGATCGCCCGTGGCCAGGCTCACCCAGCACGGTGCCCCGTACACCGGTGCCACCTCGGAGGCCACGCCTGATCTCCTCGCCGCCCCGGCGTACCCGATCAGCGGCCCAGCGCCTTCTGGAGCTGGCGCTTGTTCATCGAGGACCGGCCCTCGACGCCGCGCTGTTTCGCCTCGTTGTAGAGCTGGTCGCGGGTCGGGCCGCTCTTGGGGCCCATGCCGCGTCCGGAGCGGGTGCCGCCGCGTGCGGAGGCCGACTTGCCGCGGGTGGAGGTGCGGCTGGCGCGGGCCGCCTCGCCGGTACGCGCACGCTCCTTGTTGACCGAGCGTGCCGCGATCTCCTCGGCGCGGCCCGTGGAGGCGCCACGCTGCTTCGCGCCCTCCTTGATGTGCTCGTACTGGCGCTCACGCTTCGCGTTCGATCCTGCGGGCATGGTTCCTCCTGTCTTACGTACGAACCGTCGCCCCGGGTAACCCGCCCGCCCGGTTCGCTAACAGGCCGGCGCGAAGCAGCCCGCGACCGGCCCGTCAGGGTTTGCGCGCCACCGCGGCGTAGCAGGCGGCCTCGGCGTCGGTGACCTGGGAGAGGTCGCGCTCGGTGTCGGGGCGCCAGCGGTGGGTGACGGTGACGCCGGGGTCGAGCAGTTCCCAGCCGTCGAAGAAGCGGGTGAACTCCTCGCGCGTACGGGCCTGTACGGGCGTGCCCGCCGCGTCGTACGCCTCCAGGGCGCGCGCCAGCGCCCCCGGGTCGAAGTCCGGGGTGACATGGCTGACGGTGAGGGTGCTGCCGGAGGGCAGAGCCTGTTTGAAGTGCTCGACGATGTCGTGTGCGGCGCGCTCGCCGGGGACGAAGTGGAGCAGCGCGATCAGGCTCAGCGCGACGGGCCGCTCCAGGTCGAGGGTCTCGCGCACCTCCCGTGCGGACAGCAGGAGTTCGGGGTGCTGGGCGTCGCACTGCGCGTAGGCGGTGCGGCCCTCGGGGGTGCTGCGCAGCAGGGCCTGGGCGTGGGTGAGGACGATGGGGTCGTTGTCGGTGTAGACGACGCGGGCGTCGGGCGCGGTCTCCTGCGCGATCTCGTGCAGGTTGGGCGAAGTGGGGATGCCGGTGCCGACGTCGAGGAACTGGCGCATTCCGAGCTGTGCGAGGCGGCGCACGGAGCGGTGCATGAACTGCCGGTTGGTGCGGGCGGCGACGAGGACGGCGGGGAAGGCGGCCATGGCCTTGCCCGCGCTCTCGCGGTCCGCGGGGAAGTTCGTGGTGCCGCCGAGGAAGTAGTCGTACATACGGGCCGAGTGGGCCCGGTCGAGTTCCAGGTCCACCGCGCCGTCCCCTGCACCGTGCACGGCGTCGTCCACCGGACCTTCGTCAACGGCCACCTTTTCCGCCTTTCCGGGTTCTTGTCCCGGCGAGGTCGCCGGGGCGGCTATCGTGCGCCATTCGGGCCGAACTTGCCCAGGGCACATGGGCGTTGAGGCCGGGACCGGCCGCAGGGTGGCGGGAAGACGCCCCCGGACCCGGTAGCCAAGCTTTCACTCTGTGTAGTACTTTGGCCGGACTTCCGCGGACACCGCCCCATGGGCGCCCGTTCGCGGCTTCTGATCCATGTTCTCTCCTGTGAGGGAACGTCCGACCCGTTCTCCCCGAGAGGGCTCCTCCATGAGCGCCGAGGACGACCAGCAGCCGGGTTCCACAGCAGGGACGGCGCGGGGTGCCGCGTCCACGGCGGGCGGGCCTGCCGGCCCGGATACCTCGGACGACCCGGATGCCCCGGATGCCCTGGACGCCGGTCAACGCGACGCAAGGCGGCGGCTGTTGCTCTCCTTCGACGCGTTCGACGCCTCGCACCACCGGCTCTGGCTGCGCTACGCCCACACCCAGGCGGGCAGCAAGGAGGCCGCGCGGAGCATCGTGGAGGCCGCCTGCCGCCATCTGCTGGAGCACTGGGAGCACGCGCTGCGTCAGGAGTCGCTCACGGAGTACGCCTGGACGGTGCTGAAGGAGCATGTCGCGCGCTGGCTGGACGAGCGCGGGCTGCGGCCCCGCCTCGCGGCGACGGCGGCCTTCCAGGCGGCGCAGCGCAAGGTGCTGCTGCACGAGCTGCGGGACGAATTCGCCGTGCTGGAGGGCGAGATCGGGCTGTACGCGGCGATCGGGCGGCTGCCGGAGCGGCAGTACGACGTGATCGTCCTGCGCTATGTCCTCGGCTGCTCCGAGGAGGAGGTCGCCGGCTATCTCGGTTTCGACACGGCCGCGGTGCGCTCCCACATACGCTATGCGAAACGGAAGCTCGCCCGGGAGCTGCGTACGGCGCCGGGGCCCGACACCGGGGGCGACTGATGCGGGGGAGGCCCGAACACCGCAGCATCGACGCGCTGTTGTGCGGCGCGGAGGTGCTCGCGGAGGAGTACGGCGAGGGCGAAGTCGCCGCGGTGCGCGAGCGAGTGCTCGCGGGGCCGTCCGCCGCGGGCCGGTCCGCGGACGCGGGTACGGACGGCGGCGGGGCCGCGGAGGTGTCTCCGGGTGCCGGGGACCGTACGGTCGCGCAGGGGCGCCAGTATCCGACCGAGTGCGAACAGGCCGCGCACGACCTGGACTTGGCGGTCAGCCTCGTCATCAACGCCCCCGAGGCGGCGGCGAGCCTGGCGCGTCTCGTCGACGACCAGGAGGCCATCGCCCCCGAGGGCGCGCTGGTCTTCGGCTGTCTGCTGCATCTGGCGCGCTATCGCGAAGCGGCGCAGTTCTGGTGGCAGTTCGCCGCCGGCGGCGGTTCTCGGACCGCCGCCTTCTGCTTGTGTCTGCACCACCGCCGGCACGGCGAGTTCCGGGACGCCGACTACTGGCGTGCGCAGTCCTCCCGGCTCACGCAGCGCGGACGTACGGCGACGGCGGACGGGAGCGGCGCTCAGGGACGCGGGCAGTGCTCCGCCGCGCGGCCGCTGCTTCCGGAGGGCGTGCGGCACGGGCTGCTGAGCGACTGCCACACGGGCGGCGCCCCACGGCTGCCGCATGCGCTGGAGGCCGTCATCCACCGGCTTCCCGTGCTGGACGACGACGAGGACTTCGGCGAAATCCCGCAGCCCGCACGGGACTTGGCGGGCCATCTCGCCACGCCCTGACCCCTGGCCCGTGCCCCGGCTGCGCAACATCCGGCAGGCGCCCGCCTGCCCTGCC
>NZ_LJGW01000056.1:3985-6236 GCF_001751255.1 Streptomyces nanshensis
CGGGCGCCTGCCGTGACACTCCGCCGCCGTCCCGGCCGCGTGGGCTCGACTGCCGCCGTGCGCGGGCCGGTTGGCGGCGCAATGCCGCCAGCGTACGGATGCGCGGCGTCCGCGCTACAGCCGTCCGCGGGTGAACCGTGTGAGGGGGCCGGTCCTGCGCCGCACCGAGTAGCGGCCGGCCGCGAAGGCCGCGGCCACGGCGGTGAGCACACTCGTGCCGACTCCGGCCGCGACGGCCTTGCGGTTCTTCACCGCCGTCCAGGTCGCGGACGCCGCGGTGGCGGCGGTGCTTGACGCGGAGGCCAGCTTCTGGCGGCCCGCCTCGGCGCTCTTGCTCGCGACGTGTCCGGCGCGCCGGGTGGCGTCGCCGAAGCTCCTGCCGCCGTTCTCGACGGCGTCGCCCGCGGTGTGCGTGGCCGAACCGGCCTTCTCCGCGGCCTTGGTGACACCACGGTCCGCCTTCGCCGCCGCGGCCGCCGGCTTCTTGGTGCCGTTCGCGGCCTTCGTCGCGTTGCTGGAAGTCTTGCCGTTCTGAGTCATGGCCAACGCGTTGCCGTCGGCCGAGGCTTGAAACATTCGGTGTACGGGACGGCGCACCGCACGGCTATCCGTCCTGGCGCGGAAGGAGCGAACCCAGCGGTCCCAGATCGAGGTTGAGGTCCTCCATCGTCAGTCCGTAGCGGTCGCACAGCTCCGTCATGCGCTCGTGGAGGATCATCAGCGTCATCCCGATCCGCTCCTCCTGCTCCTCGTCCAGGTCGCCCTGGTCGACGCGGTTGAGGGCGGTGCGTTCCATGAGCTGGCGGAGCAACTCCACGATCGTCAGGACGAGTTTCATCAGATCCCGCTCGACCGTGTCCGGATCCGTGCGCAGCCGCTGGGCGAGCCTGCTCTCGTCCCGTGAGCCGCGTTCGCCGTCGGACGCGGGCAGCAGGTCGAACGCGTGGGCCGCCGAGCGCGCCACGTCGTCCAGGCGCACGCCCGGGGCGTCCGCCGGACGTTCGGCGGACGGGCGTTCGGCGGGCGGGGCAAGTTCGGGGCGCGGCTCGGGAGGCCGCGCGGGGTTGTGGTTCGTCGTCATCTCCGGTCGCCTGTCCGTGAGTTGTCGGTGTGCGGCGGCATCGTGCGCCCCGTCCTCCGTACGGCCCGTGCGTCCCGGTGTGTTCACCACGGCGCCGGGTCGTCGGGCGTGACGGAGTGGATGACGGCGCGCAGATTGACGCGTACGAGATCGACGTCCGCGATGGAGAGCACCAGATCGCCGGTGAGCACGGCGCCGCCCGACAGCAGCCGGTCGAGCAGATCGATGAGGGCGACCTGACGGCCCGCGAGGCCGTTCTCCTCGGCGGCGCCGCGCTCGGCGAGGCCGTTCGCGAAGCCGTCCGAGGCGGACCGGGTGCCCGCCTCGACGGCGTCGGCGAAGCCGCTGCCGGGAAGGTCAGCGTCCATCGGCGGCCGTCTCCGTACGCTCCGGGCTGCCGTGCTGCGGCGGCGAGGCGGGCGGCGTCGCGAAGGAGTACGGGGCCCACGGGCCGGTCAACTCGACGCGGACGCCCGGCACAT
This sequence comes from Streptomyces nanshensis, assembly GCF_001751255.1. Taxonomy (GTDB): domain Bacteria; phylum Actinomycetota; class Actinomycetes; order Streptomycetales; family Streptomycetaceae; genus Streptomyces; species Streptomyces nanshensis_A. The sequence goes on from NZ_LJGW01000056.1 coordinate 5,549, forward strand.
CCTCGGCGAGAGCGCCGATCGCGGCCCGGAAGTCCTCGCCGCGGCCGGAGGGCACCAGATAGGCGTCGTTGGCGATGTTCTCGCCGGGGCCCGCGGCCAGTTCGCCCTGCTGTGGGCGGTGCGCGACCTTCGCGGTGGCGATGCCGTCCGCGAGGGCCATGACGCGTTCGGCGACGGCACCGGCGGCGCGGTAGGTGTCGCGGTGTGTGGTGCGCTGCTGCCGGCGCCGCTGAAGGTACGCGCGGCCGGGGCTGCTTCCGCCGCTGCCGGGGGACGTCGGTCCCGCCGCGGTGCCGTCCGACGGCTCCGCCGCGGTGGCGGCGGCGCCGGGGTCCGCGTAGACCTTCACGCCCCACTCGACATGGCCCTCCAGACGTGCGAGCAGCGCCTCGAACTCGGCGGACNCTCGGCGGACCGTCCGGCCAGCATCTCCGCGCCCCGGTCGTCGTCGAGACAGACCGTCGCCAGTCGCAGGGGCAGCACGGTCGTGTGCTCGTACGCCGCCGCGACGACGCCGTGGTGTGCGCGGGCCAGGGCCTCCAGGCGTTCCATGTCCTCGAGTTGGGCCGTCAGCCCGGACTCGTCGTACAGGCCCGCCGGTACGTCCGAGACCAGCGCGCCCAGCCCGGCGCCGCCCGCGACCATGCGCACGGGGGCGCCGGCGGGGCCCGCGAGGCCGTCGGCCGCC
>NZ_LJGW01000083.1 GCF_001751255.1 Streptomyces nanshensis
GACGCCGAGCAGCGCCATCGTGCCGAGCGCGCCGCGGGCCCCGCCCGCGGCGAAACAGGCGACGGTCAGCAGCGGCCCCAGGATGTGCGCGGCCTGCATGAAGGCGTTGTCGACGCTGTACGCCACGGGCAGCCGGTGCTCGGGCACCAACTGCGGCCACAGAGCGCGCATCCCGGCCTCCAGCGGCGGCGCGCTGAGCCCGGCCGCGAGGACCAGCAGCAGACCGGCGTGGCTTGTCGTGGCGTGCGGCAGCACGAGGCAGGCGTGTGCCATGGCGGAGATCAGCGCCCCGCCCGCGATCGGCAGCGTCTGCCCGAGGTGGTCGGCGAGACGGCCCATCAGCGGCTGACCGACGGCGATCGCGAGCCGGTAGACGGCGGCGAGGATGCCGCCCCAGGCGTAGCCGCCGCCCGCCTCCCGTACGGCGAGGAGGAGCACGATCGGCCCCATGCACGTCGGGAGCCTGCCGACCAGGGTGGCGATCAGCAGCCCGGAGCTGTGCCGTACGCGGAGTACCGCGCCCCAGCCGTCCCCCGTCCCGGCGCTCATGACGCCGCCTTCAGGTCGGGCTCGGGCTGGTGCATCAGGCGACGGCCGCGGAGGTAGGCGGCCCACAGGTCATCGCCGTCGTACGTCGCGTCCGCGAGGCTGCGCAGGTCGTACGACGGATCTGCCACCGGCTGCTGGGCGTTGACGGCGACCGCGGCGCTGAGGCCGTAGAGGTGGGGGATGCCCGGGAGCGCGCGGAAGAGCAGCACGTCGCCGACGAAACCGCCGTACGCGACGATCTCCGTGTGCGGGTCCGTACGGGCGTACTCGGAGTAGAGGCGCTTGACCTCGCCGACCTTGTCCCACGGGGTGAGGGCGGCGTCGACATCGTACGGCTCGTCACCGAAGGGCAGGGCGGGAAACGGCTGGCCGAGGGCGTGATCGAGGCGCCAGCGTGCCTGGAGCCGCTCGACCGCGAACGCCGGCGCCATGGACAGCAGTACGGTCCGCTCGCCGCGGCGGCGGATGTCGGCGAAGACCCGCTCGATCCCGCCGATCCACGGTGCGCTCCCCAGGGCCTGGTCGAGCACGTCTGGGGTGAGCGGGACGCCGCACCCCCGCCACACCGCATGCGTCGCCGCGGCGAAACCGGGCGTGGTGAGCTCTCCCCGGGCCTGGCGCCGCTCCAGCTCCGCGACGACGTCGCGGACGCCGAGCGCGGCGGCGATCTCCAGGCTGGCCGTCGAGCCCCGCAGGAGGACGCCGTCCAGGTCGAATACGTGCAGGGCGCTCATGCGGCCCCCTGAAGGGTGGCCACCGCCGGCGTCCGCCGTGCCGGAGTGGTGGGCACGAGGTCGGCCGTCACGGTCGAGGCGATCACGGAGTCGTACTGCCGCCGGTAGCGCCGCTGCCCCTCCTCGGGCCGGATCCGGCCGGTGTCCAGCACCTCGTACCCGTCGCGGTACAGGGTGGCCGCGAGCCACCGCAGCAGGCAGTGCCCCGGCGCCAGGTCCCGGTAGCCGTCGCTCATCGCGGTCAGCAGGCTGTAGGCGGACCGATGGCGGGTCAGGCACAACTGCGCCGCCAGCGGTACGCCGTTCATGCGCAGGACCTCGATGAAGGCGGCGCCGGACGATGCCGCGTGCGTCAGCACGTCGGTCAACTGGGCCTCCGCGGCGGGCAGGGCGCCCCACCGGGAGCGGTGCAGGTCGAGGAGTATGTCCCAGGCCGGCAGGAGAGCGGATCCGGAGCAGCGGTCGATGCGGACCTGGTGCCCTCCGTCCACCAGGTCCCTCCACGCCCGGCGGCGCCGCTGATGCGAGCGCCGGGTGTCCCGCGAGAGCTGGCCGTAGTGCACCGGCAGGCGGACGGCGGCGCAGTCCGTAGTGGTGCGGCGCCACTCCCGCTGAGAAGCGATGTACCAGCCGAGCGTGCTGGAGAGCGGCACGTCGGACAGGCGTACGGACTCGCCGTCACGGACGAACCCGGCGAGGGTCTCCACGAGGGCGCTGACCGCGTCGATGTCGTCGGCCCGCCGCCCCACCGGGCGGATGTAGTCGGCCGTGGGCGCGCCCAGGGGCGTGATCCGCCCGCGGCCGTAGAGGTGCTCCCGCACCAGAGCGAGCGCGGCCACCGGCCGCGCGGCCTCCTCCGCGACGAGAACCAGCGGCGTGGCCGTCGGCGGCAGATGCCCCGCCCAGGCCGACAGCCAGGCGGAGGACTGATACGGCGTCGCGTACCGGTCATCGGCCAGGAGCCGCTGCCAGTGATCGGGAGCGGCGAGGAAACGGCGGGCGTCGAGCCCGCGCAGAATACGGACAGATGTCATCGCGACCACCCGCTGAGCACGGCCGCAGGCAAGGGCAGGGCAGATAGAGGCATGGCGAATCCCCCGAGGGGTCGATGCGGGCGCACCATCGCGTAGGCGACGGTGCACCCGTAGAGTGAGAAGCCGCGGGTGGCCGGAGCTAACTGGTATCTCCGGCCACCCGCCATGGCTGACGGGGGCTCAATCACTCGGCGCCGAATTCCCTGGTATTGGATTCGGTGCGCTCGGATCTGTGCCGTGCCATCAGCCCGTCAGAGCGAGGCGGAGGTCAGTCCGTCAGATCGTGCTCCCGTGGACCCAGCCCCAGCGGTACTTGAAGTGGCCGGAGCGGACTTGCACCTTGTGCCAGAATGTCCAGTTCGGATAGCTCCCTTGCGGGTCGAGGCAGACGGAATAGACCTTCTGGCCGGCGTTCAGCACGGTCCGTGTCCGGTACGACGTGCCCGGCCCGGTCCGCAGCCGGGCGCCCCCGTTGTTGACCTCGTAGGTCTTGTTCGCGACGTCGTACATCGAGCTGCACTTCACCAGTCGGGCGGACGCGGAGGCCGCCGGTGCGATGGGGCTGTGGTCGTCGCCGTACGCCGTGGGGGCGGCGTACAGCGTGCCGCCGAGGATCGCCGCGGCGGTGGCCGCAGATGCGGCGGCCCGCCGGAGAGCGGTGGTTGTGCCCATGGGGTGCCCTTCTCAGATTGCCGCCCGGCGGGTCCGGGCGGACGTGTGTGGGTGTGGGGGTCATCGCGTTCTCCTCGTGGGTGTGCGCCCGTACGGGCGCGGTCGTGGTGCGGCGGTCGACCGCATGTCCGCCTGCGACGCCGGGAGTTGGGAACCGCACCGCAGTCCCCAACTCCCGGGCCGATCGTTCGGCCTCGGACTGTCAGGACCGTAGGACGCCGCGCAGGGAATGTGAATTGCGGCGCTGCACGCGAGTTTTCCTCCGATGCATAAGCGAGGAGGAAAGATCTGCGGCGGTGCACGGATCTCCTTCCTCCCGTGCATCTGACGGCGAATCACATTCTGCGGCGGCCGTCTGTCCACATCCACTGCTACCCGCATTGACCTGCATAGATGCCGCAACGAAGTGCGGAGAGCAGCCGGCACCGTTGACGCTTGAGCAAAAAAAAGACCGGCCGGTCTTCTGTGCGGAGAAAGGGGGCCGCGATAGAAATTCGATGTGCCATGGCACATGCCAGAGGCGTGGAACGTAATTCCGCGCACCCGTGCGTCATGCGGAATGGAGGATTCAATGCCGCCCTCACGGTCGGGTGACCGGGCCACGCGGATGAGCGCGCTGCTGCTGACCCTCCAGGACGGCCCCGTGACGCCGCGCGGCAGCATGGCGGCGCTGCGCGGCGCCGGGTTCCGCTACCACGAGACGGTGCGCCGGTACCTCGCCGGCCTGGCGGCGGTCGGCTTGGTCCGGCGTGCGGTCAACGGCGCCTGGGAATGGGCGTCTGCGGTGCCGGGGGAGGGCGAGCCCGGCGGCTCGTCGCCCGTACCGGCGGCGCTGCGCACGGTACATCGGGAGACCGGCGGCCTGACCGTCGTCGCGCACGGCTCCCGCGCGCCGGACGGCCTGCGCACGTGCCTGGGCGCGATCCCCAGCAGTGACTATCTGCGGGCCCTGGCGCACAGCGGCCCGACGCCGGCGGACGCCCAACTGCTCGCCGACACGCACTTGACGACGCACACCGCGCCGGGCGCGGTGATCCTCGCGCACAGCTACGGGACGGGAGTCTCCGCCGGGCTGCAAATGCAGCTCGCGAAGATCCGGGCCGCCGGCTACGTGGTCGGCCGCATCCACCCGACAGGCTGGTGGGCCGTCTCGGTGCCCGTACTCGGGCCGGGCCTGCCGATGACCGGAGCGCTCAGCGTCGTCATCTGCCGGGAACCGGACGACACGGAGAACGTACGGCACGTCCTGGCGACGGCCGCCGAAGCCGCCGCCCACGCCCTGACCGCGCGCGTGACCGCGCGAACTGCCTGATACGAGAGGACACCTGATGATCCCCGTTGTCCCGTCGGCCACCGTCCTCGTCCCGATCGTGGCCGGGCTGGCGCTGTCTGACGCCGTATCCGTCCTCCTCCCCCGGCGGCGGGGCGTCCGTCCCGTCGGGGAGCGCCGCATGCCGGCCTTCGCCGCTGTGTGGGCCGGTGCTCTGGCCGTGACCGTGTACATCGCCGCGGCCGGCACCGTGCCCGGCCGCGGCGCGTGGCCGCTGCCGGTCGGACTCGCCATCGGCGCCGTCACCGTCGCGTACTCCGTACTCGACGCGTCGCGCCGGGCGCGGCAGGAGCTGACCCGGGCTGCCGCCGCCCGCGAGCTGCTGGCCGACGCCGTCCCGGCCCACTCCATGCTCCGGCCCTACCTCCACGGGTCCGAAGCCGAGGCCGCCGTCGCCCGCGCCGAGGGACACCTCTTCCGCAGCGGGCAGCACGCCGCGCACGGCACCGGAACGGCCGCTCTGCGAGAGCTGGACGCCGCGCTGGGCGCGCTGACGACGGGGGCGGAGCAGTGCCGGGCGCACCCTCCGCAGGATGCGGTGGACGCCGCGGCGGAGCTGGCGGAGCAGATCGCCCGGCTGATGCAGACGTCTCGGCCGGGGACCNGCCGAAGTGGGGTAACGCCGGGAGGGGTTACTTCGGGGGGACGAGGGCGACGCCCGCGCACACGCTCGGATGCCCCTGCCGGGCGTCGTGCGCGCGCCACTGTCCGATCGGCACCAGCCCCTCCTCGACCGGCACCAGTTCCGTACTGCCGGGCGTCGGGTCGACGAGCGGCAGGCCGCCGAACAGTTCCTTGATCTCCTGGAACGGGCGGGCCGGGACGGACACCAGGGCCCGCCGCATCATCTCCAGGCCCTCCTGGAGATCCTCGTACGACTCGTCGAGCTGGGCCATGATCAGCATGCTGCCGGGCGCCAGGCCGTCGATCGTGCGGCGCGCGAGCGAGGGCGTCAAGAAGTTGGACCCTTTGCCGTAGTTCAGCGCGACCGGTCTGCTGACGTCGATGCGGTGGTCGGCGAGGTCGGCCAGCATCCGTTCGGGGACGGCGTGGTCCATCGCCATGACCTCGATCTCGTACTGGTCGAGCGGCGGCAGCCCGAGGACGTCGTCGATTCCGATGACGAGAAACGGGTCGTCGTCCGCGAGCACCCAGCGCGCGCGGGGGGCATGTGCCTGCATCAGAGACGTCTCCGGCGGCAGGCATCCCACATCGACGATCTGCTCGATCCCCCAGGCCGCGGCCAACTCAGTCGCGGCCTGGCGGAAGCGGCGGATGGCCTTGAAGATGTCGCCGAGCGGCATCACCTCCGAGAGCCGCTTGTAGAACTCGACGTCCGTACTGTGGCCGACCCGCTGCTGGATCTCCCGTTGGTGCTCCTCCGCGTACTCCTGGGCGAGCACGCCGCTCCAGCGCGTGCCGATGAAGCTGCTCGCGGCGGTGGGTGAGGCGCGGCGGGACCGGGCGGTCAGGGCGTGAGCGGCCGGGTCGTGGACGACCAGGCGCTGGGCCACCTCGCCGTCTTCGACGAGGAGCGCCACCAGCACCTCGTACATATCGGCTTTGGAGTGCATGAGGTCCCGGTCCAGCGCCGCGCTGGCCCGGCGCAGCCTCTCCAGCACCGTGCGCTCGGAACAGCCGAGGACAGCGGCGGCCGGGGACGTACCGCCCTCGATGAACCAGGTGCGCAGGGCCGCGTCCTCCTCTTCTCGGTCGCCCAGCAGGCCGAGGAGATCGGCCGCCCACTGCTCTACGTCGGCGTGTGCGCGGACGTTCTCCCAGGTGCGCTGGGCCGAGGTCAGGGTCCGGCGAGGAGAGACCGGGGCGAGGGCCTGCACGCGGAGCCAGGTGTGCAGGAGAGCGCGATCGACGTGGGTGCCCCCCGTCTCGGTGTGCTGCTGAAGAACTGCTGGGAGCCTGCTCAGCGCGTTGCGCTTCCCCGGCTGCCTCGCCTGTCCGCCGCCCAGCGCGCGGGCGGCTTCCGCCGGACCCCGGCCCAGCGTCAGCGCGCCCTCGAAAAGCAGCTCGGCGAGGGCCTCTTCGCTGCGGAGAGCGTCGGCGACCATCTGCGTAACGACGGCCGCCCACTCCCGCGCCTCCGTCACGGAGGCGAGCACCATCCACAGCGGCGGCACCCCGGCCTCGCGCAGCCGCTGCACGGCTCTGCTGACGGGCTGGAGGGTCGTCTGCTGCACCGCGGTGGCGTGGGACTCCACCAAGTGCCCCCACGGCGCAGGCCGGCCGACGCCCACCTGCATGCCCGCCTCCGGCGGGCACAGCCGCCGCAGGCTCTGCGCCAGGTCGTCGCTGGCGCTCTGATCTCCGGCAGGGTGCACCAGCAGCACGTCCCGGCGCTCCCACGGACTCAGAGCGACCAGAGCACGGCCTTTCAGGGCGCGGTGGCACCGGGACCGCACGCTGCGCACGTCGTCCGCGGTGGCGCCGAGGCGGCTGCGGAGCACGACCACGCGGGCGCCTCCGGCGGACAGCAGATCCGGCAGGGCCTCCACGAGGTGCGCACGCGCACCCGCCACGTCCCCGCGCAGCAGCGCCCCCAGGGCGTGCTGGTGGAGGTCCGGCCTGTCCATCGGGCTGTGCGTCACCAGCCCTCACGTCCTCTGCTCGCCGAACGGGCCCCGCCGCCCGTTCGGTTGGTGCGATGGCTCTCGACACCCATGTCGTCCCCCGGTCGTTCGCTTACCTGAGTCCCGGCCGCCGCAGCCCCTCCGCCGTGGCGTTGGCCACTACCCCAGCCAGGCCCATCCGTCAATCAAAACCAGCCCAGAGCCCGGTTTTCGGCCAAGAGCAGGGTCATGGTCGCGTCAACTGCGTCACTGCGGCAACAGGCAGAACCCCCCGAGTCTCAATCGTGAGCTGCACCTTTACCACCTTATGAACCGGCCCAGAGCCACTGGCCGCCCTGTTCTGGCGGCTGCCGGGCATGCAACCCTGCTCACGATCACCGTGCCGCACCTGCCCAGGGGACTGCACGGCCGACCGGTGTCCACCGTGACGACCACCTGGAGGGCGCATGATCCGCAGCGAGTTCGCCGACGTCCCGCTCGTCGACGACCCGATACACGAAGCCGTCTTAGGCCGCTCCGCGGACGCGCACGCCGAGCGGGCCGCGTTCGTCGATGCGGCCGACGGCGCCTCGGTCACCTACGCCGAACTCGACGCCCACAGCCGCCGCATCGCCGCCGCCCTCACCGAGGTCGGCGTACGCAAGGGCGACGTCGTCGCGCTGCACAGCCCCAACTCCCTGGTCTGGCCCGGCGTGTTCTACGGCATCACGCGGGCAGGCGCCACCGTCACCACACTCAACGTGCTCTCGACCNGCGCCACCGTCACCACACTCAACGTGCTCTCGACCGGCGAGGAGATGGCCAGGCAACTGCGCGACTCCCGTGCCCGCTGGATCGTCACCGCCTCCGCGCTGCTGCCGACGGCCGAGGACGCGGCGAAGCGCGTGGGAGGCGTCGAGGAGATCTTCGTCTGCGACCGCACCGAGGGGTACCGCAGCATCCTCGACATGCTCACCTGCACCGCGCCTGAGCCGCAGGTGACCCTCGACCCGGGCGGGGACCTCGCCGTCCTGCCGTACTCCTCGGGCACCACGGCGCTGCCGAAGGGCGTGATGCTCACCCACCGCAACATCGCCACCAACCTCGCCCAGCAGGAGGTCCTGCTGCCGGTCGGGCCTGATGACGTGATCCTCTGCCTCATGCCGTTCTTCCACACCTACGGCCAGTCCTCCCTGCTGCATGCGCCGCTGCGCTCCGGCGCCACGGTCGTCCTCCTCAACGGGCCGTTCGACCTCGACCGGTTCCTGGCGACGATCGAGCGCTACCGCGTGACCGTGCTCTACCTCGCCCCGCCGATCGTGCTCGCCCTGGCCAGCCACCCCGGCCTGGAGAGCTACGACCTCTCGACAGTGAATTTCGCACTGTCCGGCGCGGCTCCGCTGGATGCGGACCTGGCGGCCACGTGCGCCGCCCGGCTGGGGCTGGAGTGGATCGGGTCGGGCTACGGGATGACCGAGCTGTCTCCCGGCGTCGTCGCC
>NZ_LJGW01000073.1 GCF_001751255.1 Streptomyces nanshensis
AGCTCTGAAACCACAACCACCAGCACCACGGCTGGTTGGTTTGATATGTGAAGAGAGCGCTGACACAACACGAGTTTCCCCCGCCGCATATGTGTGGGGGGTGTGTTTCGGTGGTCATAGCGTGAGGGAAACGCCCGGATCCTTTCCGAACCCGGAAGCTAAGCCTTACTGCGCCGATGGTACTGCATGCGGGAGCGTGTGGGAGAGTAGGACACCGCCGAACTNGTTGGACACACCAACGGGGCCTTCTTTTTTTGGTCGTACAGTGGGCGCATGGGCAAGTACGACGTGGTCGTGTTCGACAACGATGGTGTGCTGGTGGACAGCGAGCCGATTTCGAATCGTGTACTCGCCGAGTACTTGAGCGAGTTGGGGCATCCGACCACGTACGAGGATTCGATCCGGGACTACATGGGTGCGGCGCTGCATCGTGTGCACGATCTTGTGCTGGAGCGGTCCGGGCGGCGGTTGCCCGAGGACTTCGACGAGGCCTTTCACGAGCGGGTGTTCGCCGCGTTTCAGCGGGAGTTGACGGCCGTCGACGGCGTGGCCGAGGTGCTGGCCGGGCTGGAGGAGGGCGGGGTGCCGTACTGCGTGGCGTCGTCCGGGAGCCATGAGCGGATCAGGGTGGCCTTGCGCGGGACCGGGTTGTACGAGCGGTTCGGGGAAGGGCGCATCTTCAGTGCGGACGATGTCGGGCGGGGGAAGCCCGCGCCGGATCTGTTTCTGCTCGCCGCGGAGAAGATGGGCGTACGGCCGGAGCGGTGTGCCGTCGTCGAGGACAGTCCGCTCGGGGTGCGGGCGGGTGTCGCCGCGGGGATGGACGTGTACGGCTTCACGGCCATGACGCCGGCCACGCGGCTCGGGGACGGAGTCACCGCGCACTTCCGGAGCATGGGGGAGTTGCTCGCGCTGCTGTCGTGAGCGTCCGTCGGCCTCTCCCGTCGGGCGTATCGGCGGGCCGGTACGGTGGCGGGATGAGCGGCGGCGCACAGTTGATGTGGGACGAGGCAGTCACGGGCTACGACTTCGGGCCGGGGCACCCGATGGATCCGGTACGGCTGGCGCTGACGATGCGGCTTGTCGAGAGCCTGGGGCTGGACAAGCAGAAGGATCTGAGGATCAGCGCGGCGAAGCCGGTCGGCGACTCGACGCTGCGGCTGGTGCACCGGCAGGACTACATCGACGCAGTACGGCGGATCTCGGCCGATCCTCGGTCCGCGACGGGCGAGTTCGGACTCGGGACGCCCGACGATCCGGCCTTCGCGGGGATGCATGAGGCGTCGTCGCTGATCGCCGGACAGTCGGTCGCTGCGGCGGACGCGGTGTGGCGCGGCGACGTACTGCACGGGGTCAACTTCGCCGGGGGGCTGCACCATGCGATGCATGCGTCCGCGTCGGGGTTCTGCATCTACAACGACGCCGCTTTGGCCATCGCACGGCTGCTGGAGCAGGGTGCGGAGCGCGTCGCGTACGTCGACGTGGACGTGCACCACGGGGACGGCGTCCAGGACGCGTTCTGGAACGACCCTCGTGTACTGACGATTTCGCTGCACGAGCACCCGCGGATGCTCTTCCCCGGCACCGGCTGGCCCGAGGACACCGGCGGCCCGGACGCCGAGGGCGGATCCGTCAACGTGGCGCTTCCCGCCGGCACCGGCGACGAGGGGTGGCTGCGCGCGCTGCACGCGGTCGTGCCCGAACTCCTCGCGGAGTTCCGGCCGCAGGCCCTCGTCACGCAGCACGGTGCGGACACCCACTTCGAGGATCCGCTGGCGCATCTGGCCGTGAGCGTCGACGCACACCGTGCCGCCGCGGAGGCCCTGCACGGGTGGGCGCACGAGTACGCGGACGGGCGCTGGGTGGCGCTGGGCGGCGGGGGATACGCCGTCTTCGACGTCGTACCGCGCTCCTGGACGCATCTGGTGGGGATCGCGGCGGGGGCGCCCGTGCCGCCCGAGACCGAAGTGCCGGACTCCTGGCGTGAGTTGGTGTACGCGCGTACGGGCGGTCCGGCCGCGCCGCAGCGGATGACGGACGGGCGGGAGCCGGAGGCCCGGGTGTGGGCGGAGACGGGTTACGACCCTGCCGATGCGCTCGACCGCGCGGTGCACGCGACGCGGAAGGCCGTCTTTCCCGCGCATGGGCTGATGCCCTGACCCGGTCCCGAACCGCGCGGCGCCGCCCGGCCTCGCGAAGTCCGTCGGCGTCCCCCGGGCGTCCGTAGGCCCGCGTTCCGTTGAGGGCATCAACTGCCCCGTCTCGTACAGCAATTCGTCAGGTGGTCCCGGACCGCTGCGGGCGCCGGGCACCGTGCGCTGCCGCCAGCATGGGCGGTGTGCTGAGCGGCGGGGACCCGGAGGAGAGCGGCGGCAGGGGCGAGGAGCCGTGCGCCGCCGAGGAGTTGAGGGCGCATCTGCTGGCGGCCGGGCTCGCCGGTACGACGGGCACCAGCCGGGAGAAGAGCCTGCGGCGCTACCGGATGTTCGCGGTCCGCGATCCGCGTGCGCTCACCGGTCTCGATCCCGAACTCGACTGGACCGTACCGGAGTTGCTCGCGCTCATGGCCGAAACCTGCGGGGTGTCGGCCGATCCCGCTACTGTCTGCGGCCAGGACCGTATCGATCCCGCGCGTACGGTCGCGGCGCTCGACGCCTTCGCCGGCCGGCTGCGCAGTGCGGCCGCCCGTCGCGTGCCCGTACTGCTGGGGACGGGCCACCCCGGTCGACTGCTGGGCTTCTACGCACCATTGGCCTCAGCTCTCTCGTCGGCGGGATGCACTCTTCTCACATCAGCGCAGGGGCAACGTGTCGACATAACGACGATGTTCGGCGTACGTCCTCTCGCCCTCGGCTACGTGCGGGGGGTTGCACTGATACATGAACCCGGCGTGCGCCCGGGAGTCGATGCGCCGGGTGTGCACACCCACTCGCCGCTGCCGCTGCGGACCGTACTCTCCGCGGCGATGACGGACGGCGGCCCGCTGCCCGGGCTGGTCATCGGGGATCACGGATGGGTCTGCGCAGCAGGTCAGTTGGGTATTGAGGCCATCGGGCCCGCAGATACGGATGATCCGGCGCCGTTCGTGGGTCAGGCCGAGGGAAGGGTGTCGGTCGTCGTGCCCGTCGATGACGCTGCGCGGTCCGACAGCTACGGTCCGCTGGCGCACTATGTACTCAAACGGGCGTGTCTGTCACAGTAGGAGACTGATCGCTACTCCTCTTCCCCACTTGCATCACCCGCCCCTAATCTGGGGAGGAGCGCGCATGCGAGCGGGAGTCGCCGGAAGGGGAAGCCGGTGACCGACATGTGCGGAAGGTTCAGGTGTGACATGGCTGCTGGCAAGGGACCTCTCAACGAGGTCAACTTTCTGACCGTGGCGGAAGTCGCCTCGGTGATGCGAGTGTCCAAGATGACCGTGTACCGGCTGGTGCACAGCGGTCATCTGCCGGCGATCCGGGTGGGCAGGTCCTTCCGGGTCCCAGAGCAGGCCGTCCATGAATACCTCCAGGAATCCTATGTGGGGGTGGAAACGGCCTGACGGCGACGTACGGCGACCCTCGGATTACGAGCCTCGCCCGGCGGCGGGTAGGCTGAGACCTCATGTAGGTCGTGTGGGCTCGGACGCCCCGCGCCGAGTGAAGACAGTTCTCTCCGCGTCGGCGGAGATGATTTGTGAGCGAGGGTTGTCGTGGGCTCAGTAATCAAGAAGCGGCGTAAGCGGATGGCGAAGAAGAAGCACCGCAAGCTCCTCAAGCGCACGCGAGTTCAGCGTCGCAACAAGAAGTGAGCGAACGCCGGGTACGTCGGTGACCGCCGTTCTGCTGCCCGCACCTGGTGTGCGGTGCGGCGGGACGGCGGTTTTCGTTCTGCAGGGGTGTCGGCGTTTCACCGGCGCGTGTGCGGACAGGCGAGAATCGTCATCCGCGGAACCGCACCGGCGGGCCCGCGGAACCCCGCTTCGTGCGGCGTCGTCCCCAAGTGGGCGTCAGGGGAGGGATCTTGGGCAGGGTCGTGCTCGTCACCGGGGTCGCCCGGCAGCTCGGTGGCCGCTTCGTGCGCCGTGTCCAGCGTGAACCGGATGTGGACCGGGTCGTGGGAGTCGACGTCGTCGAGCCCGTACACGACCTGGGCGGCGCCGAGTTCGTACCGGCGGACATCCGCCAGCCCGACATCGCGAGCGTGCTCGCCCGGCACGGCGTGGACACCGTCGTCCACATGGACGTGCACGGGACGCCGCCGACGCTGCCCGGCACCGGCAGCCGCAGCTCGGTCAAGGAAGTCAACGTCATCGGCACGATGCAGTTGCTGGGGGCCTGCCAGAAGGCGCCCTCGGTGCGCCGCCTGGTGGTGAAGTCGACGACGAGCGTGTACGGCGGCGCACCCCGCGACCCGGCCGTCTTCGACGAGTCGACGCCCGCCAAGTCCCTGCCCAGCGGCGGCTTCGCGAAGGACGCGATCGAAGTCGAGGGATATGTACGGGGCTTCGCGCGGCGCCGTCCCGACGTCTCCGTCACGGTGCTGCGGTTCGCGCATGTGCTCGGGCCCTCCGTGGACTCGCCGCTCGCCGCGTACTTCGCGCTGCCCGTACTGCCGACGGTGCTCGGCTACGATCCGCGGCTCCAGTTCGTCCACGAGGAGGACGCCGTCGAGGTGCTGCGCGTGGCGGCCCGCGAACCCCGGAGCGGCACGCTCAGCGCGGGGACGTTCAACATCGCCGGGGACGGCACGCTGCTGCTGTCGCAGTGCGCGCGGAGGCTGGGGCGGCCGACGGTGCCGATGCTGCTGCCGGCGATCCGCTGGGGCCGATCGCTGCTCCAGTCCGTCGGGGCCACCGACTTCTCGCCGGAGCAGGTGCGGCTGCTGACGCACGGACGGGTCGTACGGACGACGCAGATGCGCGAAGTCCTCGGATTCGAGCCGCGGTTCACGACGGGTGAGACGCTGGCGGCGTTCGCGCGGGTACGCGGGCCCGGGCTGCTGCCGCCGGAGACGCTCGCGCGTACGGTCGACAGACTGGCCGCGAAGGTGGCGCCGCCGCCCGAGGAGGAACCGCAGGACGAGGAGGTCGGCCGCCGTGGCTGATGCGAAGGTCATCCCGTTCGGGTCGCCGGACGACGGGTACGGGCGGCACTCCGGGCGCGAGCGGCACGAGAGGCACCGGCAGCAGGGGTGGGACGGCGGGACGGGGCCGGGCTCCGGCGGTGCGAGTGCCGGGGACGCGGGCGCCGACGAACGTACGGGCCGCGCGGGCGAGGGCACGGAGACGGACGCGGACTCCTCGGCGGCGGGCGGCAGTTGGGAGCGCACGGCCGCGCAGGCGCTGGCGTTCCTGCGCCGGCGGGTCACCGGCGAGTACGAGGTCGACGACTTCGGCTACGACCCCGAACTGACCGACCAGGTACTGATGTCGCTGCTGCGCCCGCTGTACGAGAAGTACTTCCGGGTCGAGGTACGCGGCGTGGAGAACATCCCGGCCGACGGCTCCGCGCTGATCGTCTCCAACCACTCGGGCACCCTGCCGCTCGACGGGCTGATGATGCAGGTCGCCGTGCACGACCACCATCCGGCGGGACGCCATCTGCGGCTGCTCGCCGCGGACTTGGTCTTCATGCTGCCGGTCGTCAACGCCCTGGCGCGCAAGGCCGGGCACACGCTTGCCTGTTCGGAGGACGCCGCGGCGCTGCTGGCCAGGGGCGAGATCGTCGGAGTGATGCCCGAGGGGTTCAAGGGACTGGGCAAGCCGTTCTCGGAGCGCTACAAGCTCCAGCGGTTCGGGCGGGGCGGCTTCGTGTCGACCGCGCTGCGGGCCGGGGCGCCGATCGTGCCGTGCTCGGTCGTCGGGGCCGAGGAGATCTACCCGATGGTGGGCAATGCGAAGACGCTCGCCCGGCTGCTGGGCTTCCCGTACTTCCCGGTGACGCCGACGTTCCCGTGGCTGGGCCCGCTCGGTGCGGTGCCGCTGCCGACGAAGTGGACGATCCAGTTCGGTGAGCCGATTCCGACGGACGGCTATCCGGAGGGCTCGGCGGAGGATCCGATGCTGATGTTCAACCTCACCGACCAGATCCGGGAGACCATCCAGCACACGCTCTACAAGCTGCTGGTGCGGCGCCGGTCCGTGTTCTTCTAGGCGGTACGAACTCGCCCTGTGGGGCGCCGGGTTGGCGGGGCCGGGGCGGACGCATCCGTCCCCGGCCGCTCGTCGCCGAGGTGTTACTTGTCGTCCTCGCCGAGCCCGTGCAGTTCCGGAAGGACATGCGGAACGATCGGCGGCAGGGTGACGTCCGGTTCGTGATGCGAGCGGCCGCTGCCGCCCGCGTCCGCGCCCGAGCCGCCACGCGGGCTCTTGGACGGGTCCAACAGGCCGCCGTCGCCGGTGAGTTCGTCCGCTCCCGGCAGCGGACCGGAGGGCTCCGGCTCGTCGCTCGCGCGCTTCTTCCCGTCCGCGTCGGCCGAACCGGACGAGGACGGCGTACGCGGCGAGGCGTGCCCCGGGCCACGGCGCTCGCTCCCGCCCCCGCGCTCGCGCGCCGTCCGCTCCTCGGGCGTGGAGATCAGCCCGGCGATGGGCGCGATGTCGCTGTCCATGGCGTCGAAGGCGAAGCTCACCTCGTCCCGTACGTCGGACAGTTCGGGCGGCAGATCCTCCCGCAGCTTCAGCCAGCTCTGCCGCTGCCCGGAGCTGAAGGAGGAGAGCGTACGCATCGGGCCGATGCTGCCGTCCCGTTCGTACGCGGAGCTGAGCAGACGGTGGCCCTCGTCGGCGTCGTACCGCATGCCGGACAGGGCGCGGCGCAGCTCGCTCACCGACTCCTCGTCCAGCGGGGCGCCGCCCCGTGAACGCTCCATCAGCCGGCGGGCCTCGCGCAGCCGTGTCGAGGCGCGGTCGAGGTGCACCTGGCCTCGGTCCGTGGCGTCGTCGGCGAAGTCGAGGCGCAGATCCTCCATGCCGCGCTTCACGCCGTACAGCGAGTCGCCGGGGAGGGCCTCGCTGCTCGCGGCCGCGACGCCGCCGAGGGCGGAGGCGGCCACGCCGACGCCCAGACCGCCGGCCGCGATGCCCTTGCCCCAGCGGGAGTTGGGACGGAGTCTGGTCAACGGGCCCGTAGCGGGGGCGCGATGGGCGCCCTTCCGTGCGCCGCGGTTGTCGCGCTGGGCGGGCACCTGCCGGGCGCGCGCCTCCGGAGAGGCGAACTCCGCCTCCATGGCGGCGACGAGCTGGGCGCGCTGCACGGTCTTGACGTCCGGAGACACCGTGGGTCTGGGGACGTTGCGGAGCTTCTCCGCGAGGCCGAGCAGCAGCGCGGGCTCGCCGCCCTCGTCCGCCGTCCGTGCCGGATCCTCGGACGGGGCGCGGTCGTCGCCGGAGGAGAGCGCCGCCGGATCGCGGTCCGGACCGAGGTCCGTGCCCCGCAACGGGTCGCGCAGCGGGTCGCCGCCCGCGTCAGGTACCTCCCCAACGCCCGCTGTGACAGCGGAAGTTGCCGCGCCCGCCGTCAGCGGGGCAGGCGCGCCGCCGCCCACCGGGCACGGACACACGGGTGCGGCCACGACGGCCTCGGGGACGGAAGCGGCCGGCACGGAGGCGGCCGACGTGGCTTCCCGGCCGCCACCCTCCGCCGCTGTACGGTCAGCCGCCGCGGCCTCGTCGAGCTCGTGCTCGTCCAGGGCCTGGGCGAAGGCGGCAGCCCGCTTGCTCGCGGTCACGGAGCCGATCACGGGCGGCACCTCCTCTCGTCAGCACGGTCCAACTCCCCACGACGGATGGAAGGCTGTGCGGCGGTGAAGTGTCCATGTTCACTCGTACGTGGGAGCGAGCACTTGCGCCGCGGTGCGGGGAGACTGCACCCCGACAACGAGCGGCAAGCCACTCGGGTTACGGACTCACGATGATGTGACCGCGCGCATGTGCGGCGTGACCCTGGGGTGCGGGAAAAACGGAAGAAGGGGGTGAAGTGGCGTACGTGCGGGGGGAGTTCAGCGGGCTTCGCGCGGCAGCAGCCGCGCCAGGGTGCGCACCGCCCGGTACTGCAGGGTCTTGATGGCGCCCTCGTTCTTCCCCATGGCGCGTGCCGTCTCGGCGACGGAGAGGCCCTGGAGGAAGCGGAGCGTCACGCACTCCTGCTGCTGCGGGTTGAGCCGGCGTACGGCTTCGAGGAGCGCGGCGTTGGAGAGGGACTCCAGGACCGAGTCCTCGGGGCTGCGCTCGACCTCGTTGGCGTCGAGCATTTCGCCGGTGGTCACTTCCAGCCGGAAGCGGCTCGACTTGAAGTGGTCGGCGACCAGATTGCGCGCGATGGTCACCAGCCACGCGCCGAAGTCCCGGCCCTGCCAGGTGAAGGTGCCGATGCGGCGCAGCGCCCGCAGGAACGTCTCGCTGGTGAGGTCCTCGGCCGTCGCCCTGCCGCCCACGCGGTAGTAGATGTACCGGTACACCGTGTCGCTGTACTGGTCGTAGAGGCGGCCGAAGGCCTCCGCCTCGCCGTCCTGCGCCCGTTCGACCAGGTCCATCATGCGGCGGCTGTCGGTGTCCGAGGCGGCGGGGCGTGCGCGGCGGGCGGCGGGTGCGCCGGTGGCGGTGCCCGTCGCGGCGCCCGTCGTGGT
>NZ_LJGW01000067.1 GCF_001751255.1 Streptomyces nanshensis
CACCGACCATCCACACTCAACATCCCCGCACGGGAAATGCTGATGTGGCCGTCGATGCTCACCATCGTGTTGACGCCGCCCGCGATCGCCATGTCGGAATGGCCGTCGTGAATTGCCTGAATGGCGCGGTGCATTGCGATGAGCGAACTGGAACAGGCGGTGTCCACGGGCTCGCTGGGACCGTGCAGATCGAGGAAATGGCTCATCCGGTTCGGGCCCATGCAGGGCGCGGCCCCGGTTGCGTCGTATCCCTCGATCACCGGTGAATAGCGGCTGACCATGCTTCCGTAACCGGTGTTCGTCGTCCCGACGAAGAGAGACGTGCCGGTGCCGGCGAGACTGTCCGGCGCATAGCCCGCGTCCTCCAGGGCCTTCCAGGTGTGGAGCATCAGCAGCCGCTGCTGCGGGTCCATCAACTCCGCTTCCTTGGGCGAGATGTCGAAGAAGAGCGGGTCGAAGTCGCCCACGCCGTCCATGAATCCACCGGACGTCACGTTGGTCTTGTTGGGCTCCTTGACGGGGTCGCCGTAGTACTCGCGCCAGTCCCAGCGATCCGACGGCACCTCACGAATACAGTCCCGCCCCTCACGCAAGTTCTCCCAGAACTCCGCCAGATCATCCGCCATCGGAAAACGCGCGCTGATCCCGATGACGGCGACGGGCTCCTCCGCAGCACCCGCCCCCGGGGCCGCGGCGAAAGCCGGAGCCGGAGCCGGAGCCGCCGCGGGCGCGGGCGCGGGCGCGGCGGGTTCACGTACGGACGTCTCGGTGACGGACGTCTGCGCGGCGGGCGGCTCGGCCGCGACCGGTTCGGGGGTCTCCTCGGTCACCAGGCCGGTGAGCCGGTCGGCGTGCCGGTCGAGGAGATAGCGGGCGACGGCCTCCAGCGTCGGGTGCTCGAAGAACAGCGTCGGGTCCAGCATCAGCGAGAACTCCGCGTTCACGGCCGCCGCCAGCTCCGCCAGCGACAGGGAGTCCACGCCGTACTTGCTCATCTCCTGCGTGGCGCTGATCTTCTCCGCGGGCACCCGGAGGATGCGGGACGTCAGCTCCCGCAGCCGCTTGACCAGCGCACGGCGCAGCGCGTCGCCATCGTCCGCCGCCACGGGGGCGGTTGACGGTGCCACGGGCCCGCGCGCCGGCACCGGTGCAGGTTCCGGCGCCGGCACCGGCTCCGGCATCTGCGCCTGCACCGGCTCCGGCTGCGGCTCCGGCGCGAAGCGGTCCGCGTACTCCTCCAGCAGATGTCCCGCGACCCCGTCGAGCGTCGAGTGCTCGAAGAGCACCGTCGGTACGAGCGACAGCCCGTACTCGCCGTTGAGCAGCGTGACGAACTCCGTCAGCGAGATCGAGTCGAAGCCGTACTCGCTCAGCTCGACCCCGCCCTCGATCTCCTCCGCCGGTACGTCCAGCAACTCCGAGAGATGGGCGGCGAGTCGGCCGACCAGCGCCGTGTGTGACATGGCCTCGTTCCGTTCGTCGTTCGCGTCCGCCGGGGTCCGGCGCCGCTCGTCCGTCTCCCGCTCCGCGTCCGGACCGTCCGGACGAGCCGAACCGTCGGAGCCCTCGGAACCGTCGAGCAGCACCGACGCGATGCGCTCGCGGTCGCCGAACGCGGTCAGCGCGTGCGGCAGTCCGCTCCCGTACAGGCGCTCCAGCGCCTCGAACCCCTCACGGGCACGCAGCGGCCGCATTCCGGAGCTCTGGTGGATGCGGCGCTCCGTGGCCGCGTCCACGTGCATGCCGCCGTCCGCCCACAGGGGCCAGCCGACCGAGAGCGAACGGCCGTGGCGCTCGCCGCGGTCCGCCAGTCCGGCGCGGTGGGCGACGTACGCGTCCAGGAAGGCGTTGGCCGCCGCGTAGTCGGCCTGGCCGGGGTTGCCGAGCACCGACATCGAGGAGAAGACGAGGAAGAAGTCCAACTCCAGTGCGGCGGTGGCCTCGTCGAGGTGCACCACTCCCCCGGCCTTCGGGGCGAAGACCTCGCCCAGGTACTCCGGGGTCTTGTGGGCGACGAAGCCGTCCCGCAGCACTCCGGCACTGTGGATCACGCCGTCGAGCCGTCCGTGCCGATCCACGACCTGCCGCACGAGCCGGACGACGTCCGTACGCCTGCCGACGTCGAGGCTGTGGTACTCCGCGTGTGCGGCGCCCGACTCCCGCAGCTCGCCCAGGAGTTCGCGCTGTGCCGCGCCCTCCGGGGAGCGGCCGCACAGCACCAGTACGGATCCGGGCGCGGTACGGGCGATCCTGCGGGCGAACAGCGCTCCGAGGCCGCCGGCGCCGCCGGTGACGAGATGGACCCCGCCCGGCTTCCAGGGCTGATCGCCGCGCTCCGGACGGAAGCCGTGCCACTGCCGCACCAGCCGTTCGCCGCCCGTGCGGCGCACCGTCGCCACGCCGGGCTGCGCGGCCTCGGCGTCGAGGTGGGCGCAGAGCGTCGCCGCGTCGGCGGCGTCGACGGCGTCGGTCTCGACGAGCTGCGCGGCCAGTCCGGGGTGCTCCGCGCAGGCCGTACGCAGCAGACCCGCGAGCCCCGCGAAGAGCCGGCCTTCACCGTGCGCGGGGACCGCGACCTGGAGCAGGACGCGCTCCTCCCGTACGCGCGGCAGGAGTTGCTGCACCTTCGCCAGCAGCGCCTGGGCCTGCCGGGTGTACTGCTCGGGCAGACCGGCGCCGCCGGGCAGCGCCGAGCACGGGACGCCCGAGCGCTTCCGCACCTCCGCCGCGTCGACGGACTCCGGACCGGCCAGCAGAATCTCCCGGTACGGTGCCGGGCGCTCCTCCCGTACGTCTGCGGAGGGCACGGCGCGCCAGACGGGACGGGCGAAGACCAGGGAGCCGTCGGCGGGCGCGCCGGGATCGGCGGCGTCCGGAGCAGGGGACGCGGCGGCGGACCCCGCTCCGGTCGTCGCTCCGGCCTCCGCTCCGGACCGCGCCCCGGTCGTCACCGACGGGGTGGCGCCGGGGAGTTCGCGGGTGCTGAAGCCGAGGAGCCGTACGCACACCGTGCCCTCGTCGTCGCAGATCTCCACGTCCATCCGCCGGACCGGGCCCTCGGCGGCCCCGTCCGCGGGACGGGCCACGGCCCAGCCGCTCTCCGGGCTCGCGGCGAGCACATGCACCTGCTCCACCGCGAAGGGCAGCGCGGCCGTCAGCCCGTCGGACTCCCCGTCCAGGGCCAGCCCGACCGTCGCCTGCAACGCCGCGTCCAGCAGGGCGGGATGGAGCGTCCAGGGGTGTCCGTCCCGTGCCTCGCGCGGAACGCGCAGCCGGCCGAGCGCGAGCCCGCGGCCGACGTGCAGCTCCTCCAGACCGCGCATCGCGGCGCCGTACGACATCCCGGTGGCGCCGAGCAGCGCGTAGCACTCCGCGTGGTCCAGGCTCCGTACGTCGCACCGCTCGCGCAGCGCGGCGAGGCCGAGCCGGGCGGGCGCGCCGCCGGGACGCGGTTCGATCCGGCCCCGGCCGTGCACCAGCCGCCGTGCGCCGTCCCGGACGGTGGCGATCTCGTATCCGAACGTGCCGTCCGCGGCGCGTGGTTCGAGCACCGTCTCCACGGAGAGCGGCTCGGTGACACGGGCCGGGCGGGACCAGACGACGTTGCGCAGCAGCACACCGCCGGGGACGAGGCCGCCCTGTGCGGTCGCCGCCGCGTGCGCGAGTTCCAGATACGCGACGCCCGGCAGTACGGGGACGCCGCCGACCCGGTGGTCGTCGAGGAAGAACTCCTCCCCGGTCAGCGCCAACGCCCGGGCGTACGGCCGGGGTTCGGCGGACGGCCCAGATTCGCCACCGGATTCGCTGATCCCGTACGTGCCGTACGTGCCGTCCGTTCCATCCGTCCCGTCGGGGGTGTCCCCGGGCAGCGGCCCGGTCCAGTAGTGCTCGCCGCCGAAGGGGTAGCCGGGCAGGGAGACGACGCGGAAGTCCCCGTCGGCGTACAGCGGTGCGAAGCGCGCGACCTCGCCCCGTACGTACAGCTCCGCGAGCGCGGCGAGGTTTCCGGGGCGGTCGTGCTCGGCCATCAGCACCTCGGCGCGGGCCGGTTCGCCGCTGCCCTCGCCGCCCTCGCCGCTGTGCTCGGAGCGGGGCGACTCGTCGGCCTCGCCCGTCCACACGCCCTCGGCACGGCCGTCGCGCAGCCAGCCCCGCAGCGCCGCCGTCCACTGCTCGCGGTCGGCCGCGACGCACGCCAGACGGTGAGCGCTGTGGCGGCGTCCCGTGGAGAGCGTCCAGGCGGTGTCGCCGAGGTCGAGGTCCGGGTGGCGTTCGGCGTGGTCCAGCATCCGCTCGGCCTGGGCGCGCAGCGCGGTGCCGTCCTGGCCGGAGAGCACCAACAGCCACTGTGCGCGCCCGTGTCGGCGGGTGCGGGCGGCGGCGTCGGACGGTGCCTGTTCGATCAGGACGTGCGCGTTGGTGCCGGCGGCGCCGAAGGAGCTGACGCCCGCGCGGCGCGGCCCGTCGGCGGGCGCCCGCCAGGGCAGCAGTTCGGTGTTGACGTGGAAGGGGCTGTTCGCGAGGTCGATGGCCGGGTTGGGCCGGGTGAAGTGCAAGGAGGGCGGGAGCTGTTCGTGGTCGAGCGCGAGCAGCACCTTGAGGACCCCCGCGACTCCGGCGGTGAACTGGGTGTGCCCCACGTTGCTCTTGATCGTGCCCAGCGCGCATCCGCCCGTCGGCGCGTCCGCGAACACGGCGCGCAGCGCCTCGAATTCGATCGGGTCGCCGAGCGGTGTGCCGGTGCCGTGCGCCTCGATGAGCTGGATCCCGGACGGGGCGACGCCCGCGCGCTCGTACACGTCGCGGACGAGGTTCTCCTGAGCCGCGCCGCTGGGTGCCGTGATGCCGTTCGTGGTGCCGTCCTGGTTGACGCCCGAGGAGCGGATCACGCCGTAGACGCGGTCGCCGTCGCGCAGCGCGTCCGACAGCCGCTTGAGCACGACGACTCCGGCGCCCTCGCCCGGTACGAACCCGTCCGCGGCGGCGTCGAAGGCGTGGCAGCGCCCGGTGGCCGAGAGCATCCGCGCCTTGCCCGAGTACTGGTAGAGCCGCGGCGTCGCCTGGATGAACACACCGCCCGCCAGCGCCATGGAGGTCGTGCCCAGCCGCAGGTCCTGGCACGCGGTGTGGATGGCGACGAGCGAGCTGGAGCAGGCCGAGTCGACGGACATCGCCGGGCCGTCCAGGTCGAGGAAGTAGGAGATGCGGGAGGCGATGACCGAGGCCATGTTGCCCCACATCGTCTGCGGCGGGCGGTCGGCGCCGATCAGCTCGTGGTAGTCGCCGGGGTAGGCGCCCACGTAGACGCCGCAGCCCCGCCCGTCCAGGCGCTCCCCCGCGTAACCGGCGTCCTCGAGGGCGTGCCAGCACTCCTCCAGGTAGATGCGCTGCTGCGGGTCGGCGTACGTGGCCTCGTTGCCCGAGACGCCGAAGTACAGGGCGTCGAAACGGGCGATGTCCTCCACGAAGCTGCCGTGTTCGGTGCGTCCGCCGCTGATCTGCGACAGGTCCCAGCGGGTCACCTCGCCGACCAGGTCGTCGCCCGCGGCGAGATGTGCCCACAGGGCCTCGGCGTCCGGCGACTGCGCGAAGCGGGCGGAGAGGCCGACGACGGCGACGGCGTCGTCCTCCGCGCGGGCGGCTCCGCGGCCCTTCCCCCTTGCGTCGGTACGGAGGGCGGGCGGGCCGGACGTGGTGGACGTGGTGGACGTACCGGACCCGGCCGCGTCCGGGGCGCCCCCCGGTGCGCCGCCGCGCACCCAGTGGCTCCTGCGCTGGAAGGGGTACGTCGGCAGCGGTGTGCGACGGGCGCCGGAACCGGCGAACAGCGCGGCGAAGTCGGCGGGTTCACCGGCGAGGTAGCGGTCGCGGGCCAGCTCCTCCGGCCCGGCGCCCCGGGCCTCGCCGACGTCCCCGGTCTTCGCGGCCTTCCCGGTCTTCGCCGCCTTCCCGGCGTCTCCGGCCTCCCCGTCGAGCCAGTCGTCGAGCTGACCGATCAGCTCCTCGCGGGTGCGGGCGACGAAGGCGGCGCGGTGCGCGAAGTGGGCGCGTCCCGTCGCCAGGGTGTGGCTGACGTCGACGAGGACGGCGTCCGGCGTGCTCCGCAGATGGACGGCCAGATCGCGGACGCGCTCGCGCAGCGCCGCCGGCTGGGGCGCGGACAGCGGGAAGACCCGGGGCAGTCCGGGCTCCTCCACGGCGGCGGCGCCGGAGAGCGGGGACCGCCCGGGACGCGCCGGTGCCTCCTCGACGACGAGATGGCTGTTGGTGCCGCTGAAGCCGAACGAGCTGAGGGCGGCGGCACGGCTGCCGCCCGCGTTCGGCTCCCAGGGGCGCAGTGAGGTGTTCACGTACAGGGAGCCGCCTTCCAGCCGGATCTCGGGGTTGCGGTCGCGGTAGTGCAGGGAGGGCGGGATCTGCCGGTGCCGCAGCGACAGGACGATCTTCAGCAGACCCGCGACGCCCGCCGCGGACGTGGTGTGGCCGAGGTTCGTCTTGATCGAACCGAGCGCGCAGCCGCCGGGGACGTCGCTGCCCTCGAACACCCGCCGCAGGGCGTGGCATTCGATGGGGTCGCCGAGCTGGGTGCCGGTGCCGTGGGCCTCGACCATGCCGATCTCGGACGGGTCGATCGCGAAGTCCTCGTAGACCTGCCGCAGCAGCCGTTCCTGGGACAGGGCGCTGGGCGCGGTGATCCCGTTGGTGGCGCCGTCCTGGTTGACGCCCGAACCGCGGATGACGGCGTGCACGTGGTCGCCGTCGCGCAGCGCGTCCGAGAGCCTGCGCAGCACCACGACGCCGACGCCCTCGCCCGGTACGAACCCGTCCGCGGCGGCGTCGAAGGTGTGGCAGCGTCCCGTCGGCGAGAGCATCCCGGCGCGGCTGGCCGAGAGATAGGTGGCCGGAGTGGTCTGCACGCTGACGCCGCCCGCCACGGCCATCTCGGTCTCGCCGCTCCACAGTCCCTGGCAGGCCAGATGCACGGCGACCAGCGAGCTGGAGCAGGCCGTGTCGACCGCGATGGCCGGGCCCTGGAGGTTGAGGTGGTAGGCGATGCGCGCGGGGACGATCGAGGGCGCGTTGCCCCAGACGGCCTGCGCGGGCGGTGCGTCCTCGAAGTGGTCCTTGTAGTCGCCGCCGGTGCAGCCGACGTAGACGCCGCAGCGCATGCCGTCGGTCGAGGCGCCGCCGTGCCCGGCGTCCTCCAGGGCCGTCCACGCCTGTTCGAGGAAGAGGCGCTGCTGCGGGTCGGTGTAGGCGGCCTCGCGGCCCGACAGCTTGAAGAAGCGGGCGTCGAAGCGGTCGATGCCGTCGAGGAAACTGCCGCTGCGGCAGGTCAGTTCGTCCTCGCCGTAGGCCGAGAGATCCCAGCGGTCGATCGGCCCGACGAGGTCGTCGCCCGCGGCCAGATGCCCCCACAGGGCGTCGAGATCGTCGGAACCGGCGAAGCGTCCGCTGACACCCACGACGGCGATGGGCTCCCGGCCGTACGGGGCGGAACCGGGCACGGTGGCATCGGGCCCGGTGACATCGGACGCCACAACGGGCCCGTGCTCCCGCTCCGGGGCGCGCCCCGACTCCCGCTCGGCCGGGGGCTCCTGAGCGGTGGCCGCCCCGGTACCGCCCGGCGCAGGCGAGGTCGGACGGTGGTCCTCCACGATGTGCGCGGCCAGTTCGTCGACGCTCCGGTAATCGAAGATCACCGTCGTCGGCAGGTCCAGGCTCAGTTCCTCGTTGAGCCGCCGTACGAAGCGCGCACCGACGATGGAGTCCAGGCCCACGTCCGCGAACGCGCCCGCCCGGTCGATCCGTTCCGCCGGCAGCCGCAGCGCGTCGGCCAGCTCCGTCTCGACGACGTCGGCGACCACGCGCACGTCCGGACCGCCGGAGGTCTGCGGACCGCCCGCCGCCGAACCGCCGGGCCCGCCCGGCTCGTTCACCGTGCCCGCCGCCGAACTCGCCGCGCTCACCGCCGTGTTCGTCTCCGGCGGCGCCACGGCCGCCGGTGCCGCCGGTGCCGCCATTGCCACCGGTGCCGCGTCCGCCACCGGGCCGCGGGCCAGTCCGTCGCTGTGGGCGGTCACGATCTGCTGCCCCAGGGCGCGGGCGTCCCGTGCCGGGTCCGCGACGCCGGTGAAGCCCTCCTGCGTCAGCACCCGGCGCCAGCTCTCCGGAGGCAGCGCGGGGCTGCCCGGCGCCCGCAGTTCGGCGTCGCCGTAGAGCCACCAGCCGTCCAGCAGGCCGAAGGTGAGGTGGTTGACGAGGTAGAAGCCGCTGATCTCGTTCAGCGCCAGCATTCCGCCGCCGCGCAGCAGCGACTTGGCGTGCCGCAGCGCGCTCCGTACGTCGTCCGTGGCGTGCAGCACGTTGGCGGCGATCACCACGTCGTACGCCCCCGCGTCGAAGCCCTGCGTCCGCGGTGCCCGTGACACGTCGAGGGTGCGGCAGGCGAAGTGGGCCCGGCCGGGCCCGAAGGCGTCCTCGGCACGCTGGAGGAAGGCGAGGGAGAGGTCGGTGAAGCAGTACTCGGCCAACTCCAGGCCCGCACGCTCCAGTTGCTCCAGCACGGGCGCGGTGGTGCCGCCGGTGCCCGCGCCGATCTCCAGTACGCGCAGCCGCGCCGCCGGGTCGGCCGCGCGGCGGCCGTGCAGGAACGCCGTCACCTGTGCGGCGAGTACGGCGTTGAAGTGCGCGGCCACGGCGTTGTCCCGGTAGACGCCCTCCACCAGGGAGAACGACCCCTCTGGGAACAGCACATCGGTCGCCGGGATCCGGCCGCGCAGGATGTCGGCCAGCGCGGGCAGCGTACGGCCCAACAGCCCCGTCGGCGCCCGCAGATCGGCGTGCGCGGAGGCCCACCGCTCGGCCGCGCGCTCCCACTCGGCCAGGCAGGCGGCGGCGTCCGCCGCG
>NZ_LJGW01000054.1 GCF_001751255.1 Streptomyces nanshensis
CGGACCGCGACCGGCCCCGGCCCTGGAGCCGGCGGCCGGACTGCGCCCCGATGTGACGGGCGCCCGGCGCATCGTCGTCAAGGTCGGGTCCTCCTCGCTGACCACCGCGGCGGGCGGACTGGACGCCGNCCGACCGCGTCGACGCCCTCGTCGACGTACTGGCCAAGCACGCCACCGGATCGGGGGACGCGGCAGCGGGCGGCTCCGGGGGCGCGGCGGCGCGCGAGCAGCGGGAGATCGTGCTGGTCTCCTCCGGAGCGATCGCCGCGGGCCTCTCCCCGCTGGGCCTGCCCAGGCGGCCCCGAGATCTGGCGAGGCAGCAGGCCGCGGCGAGCGTGGGACAGGGGCTGCTGGTCGCGCGCTACACCGCGTCGTTCGCGCGGTACGGGCGCCGCGTCGGGCAGGTGCTGCTCACCTCCGACGACACCAGCCGGCGCGCGCACTACCGCAACGCCTACCGGACGCTGGAGCAACTCCTGGCGATGGGCGCGGTGCCCGTCGTCAACGAGAACGACACCGTCGCCACCGAGGAGATCCGCTTCGGCGACAACGACCGGCTCGCCGCCCTCGTCGCCCATCTCGTACGGGCGGATCTGCTGGTGCTGCTCTCCGACGTGGACGGGCTCTACGACGGCAACCCCGCCTCGCCCGGCACCTCCCGGATCACGGAGGTCACGGGCCCCGCGGATCTGGAGGGCGTGGAGATCGGCAGCGCGGGCAGCGCGGGCGTCGGCAGCGGCGGCATGGTCACGAAGGTCGAGGCCGCCCGGATCGCCGCCGCCGCGGGGGTGCCGGTGGTGCTCGCGTCCGCGACGCACGCCGCGGACGCTCTCGCCGGCCGCCGCACCGGCACGCACTTCCACCGC
>NZ_LJGW01000063.1 GCF_001751255.1 Streptomyces nanshensis
TGACCGCCCCCGGCCTGTCCGGCGCCTGCGGCGCGGGCGGACCGGGCTCACCGGGGGTGGGGGTTGTGGTGCGAGTGCGGGTCTGCATGTGGCGCCGAGTGTTCGGGGCTTCTCGCCGTTGGCGGGTCGGCGCCCGGCCTCTCGCGCAGGGGCGCGAGCGACCGCACGCCTTCACGCCGTGGGCCGGTCCACCCGGCCGTCTGATCACCGCGCAGTGGGCCAGTTCAGGCCGTTCGGCGTCAACAGGCCCGTGCCGGCGGGGTGTTCGGGCGCGTGCCGCCGTTGGCGGGTCGGCGCCCGGCCTCTCGCGCAGGGGCGCGAGCGACCGGACCCCTTCACGTCGTGGGCCGGTCGACCCGGCCGTCTGGTCATCGCGCAGTGGGCCGGTTCAGGTCGTTCGGCGTCAACAGGCCCATGCCAGTGGAGTGTTCGGTGCTGCGGTGTGTGGGGCGTTCGTACGGGCAAGGCGCGGGGTCAACGGTCCGTCGTCCACGTGCTGTTCGCGTACCGCGTGGTGGCAGGTCAGGGCCGTGTGCAGGCGTTGCATAGGATCGGGGAATGACCGAGAGCAGGACGCAGCAGAAGGCGCAGGGTGCGCCGCCGTTGCCCGAGGCGTTGCGGGTGGGTGTCGCCGATTCGCACACCCATCTCGACATGCAGGAGCCCTCCGTGGAGGAGGCGTTGGCCGCCGCGGCGTCGGTCGGGGTGGAGACGCTCGTGCAGGTCGGCTGTGATCTGGAGCGTTCGCGCTGGGCCGCGGAGACCGCGGCGGCCCATTCCGCGGTGCACGCCGCCGTCGCGCTGCATCCCAACGAGGCGCCCCGCGCCGCCGCCCGCGGCGAACTGGACGCCTCGCTCACGGAGATCGAGAAGCTCGCCGCCCTGCCGCAGGTGCTCGCCGTCGGGGAGACCGGGCTCGACTACTTCCGTACGGGAGAGGACGGGATCGGTTCGCAGCAGTACTCGTTCCGCTCGCACATCGCCATCGCCAAGCGGCAGGGGCGTGCGCTCGTCATTCACGACCGGGAGGCGCACGCTGATGTGCTGCGGATCCTCGACGAGGAGGGCGCGCCGGACCGCACCGTCTTCCACTGCTTCTCCGGCGACGCGGAGATGGCTCAACTGTGCGCCGCCAAGGGCTGGTTCATGTCCTTCGCGGGGAACGTCACGTTCAAGAACGCGCAGCCGCTGCGCGACGCGCTCGCCGTCGCGCCCCCCGAACTCGTCCTCGTGGAGACGGACGCGCCCTTCCTCACGCCCGCGCCGTACCGCGGACGGCCCAACGCGCCGTACCTCGTTCCGGTCACGCTGCGGGCCATGGCCGAGACGAAGGGGATGTCCGAGGACGACCTCGCGGAGCACGTCGCGGCCAACACCGCCCGCGCCTTCGGCTACTGAGCGGCCGCTGAGCCCGTACCGGACGGCTCGCACGGCCGCCCGACGCCGCGCACACAGGCACCCGAAGTCCACTCTTCGTAGTCAACTGACTTTGTAGAGTGACCGGTTCTGCGGTTACAGTCCGCCCGGCATCCCCGCCGGACATCCGGACCGCCGGACCTTGGAGCGCTTGTTGAGCCAGACGCAGGGCAGTCATCGCGCGGTGCGCCGCGGTGCGCGCGGGGTGCGGGTCAAGTCCGCGCCGCCGTCGCCGAGTTCGCCACCCGCAGGGGCCGCGCGGCCCGTACCGGTCGCACGGCCCGTACCGGCGGCGGCGTCCGCGCCCG
>NZ_LJGW01000091.1 GCF_001751255.1 Streptomyces nanshensis
GGCCCGCCACGCCCACGCAGGTCCGCGCCGCCGCCGCGGCGGTACCGGCCGGCCCCGGGCAGCGCCCCGCCGCCGTGCTCACCGACGGTCAGGAGTGGAGCGCTCCGGTACTGGATCTGCCCACCGATCCGGCCGCCTGGTACCAACTGACCGCGATCGGGCGCTGGCAGGCCGCCGTCGTCGACACCGTCCACCCGGCCGGGCAGGACCTGCTGGCTTCCCGCAGCGCCGGCGCACCCAGCGCCACGGCGGGCTGGTACCGGCTGCCGTGCAGCGTGTCCGTCCTCACGTGCGCCGCCACCGGCCCCGGTGTCCAGGCCCTGCAGACCCTGCTGCACGTCGCCCTCGCCGAGGGCCTGCCCCTGCATCACACGGTCGTCGCCGTCACCGCCCCCGGGCCGGGCCGTACGCCCGCACCCGTACGGGCGGCGCTGACCATGCTGGACGGCCGCGTCGCCGCCGCCATCGAAGTGCCGCACGAGCCCCACATCCGCTCCCACGGACTGGCCGACCCGCTGCCCGACCGCTCCGGTGCCCGTACCGCCGCCCGTCGCCTTGCCCGAGCCGTGCTGCAGGCCGCGCACCAGGCCGCAGGCGACCCGCTGCCGCACCCACCGGTGCCCGCCCCCACCGCGGCCGCCTCCCCCACCTCCCCCACGTCCTCCACGATCGGAGCCGCGCGATGAGTGCCCTGCTCGACGTCGGCCGCGCCCTGGCCGACAATCCGATACCGAATTTCGAACCGAAACTGCCCGGTGCCATCGCAGGCCCCACCCAGACGATCCTGAGCTGGACCTCCGGCGGCGGCCTCGCCCTGGCCGTGCTGGCGGCCATGATCGGCTGGGGCATGTCCGCGTTCGGCGAACTGACCGAACGCGCCGGGGTGGCCGCCCGCGCGAAACGGGCGGTGCTGTGGTCCTGCGGCTCGGGACTCGGCATCAGTCTGTCCAGCTCGCTGGTGCTCCTCTTCTACAAGGTGGGCACCTGATGGCCGGGCGGCAGAGCGCGCGGAAGGCCCGCCTGTGGCTGGCGGGTATCGCCGTGACGACCATCCTGCTCGTCGCGGGCGCCGTCGCGATCATCCTCTCGTTCGGTGACTCCGGCGGGGACCTGTCCACCGGCAGCGACCGCCAGCGGACGGCGTCGCCGCGCCCCGGCCCCGCGGCCGGGGACAAGCGGCTCACCCCCGCCACCGGCAAGCCGCTGCGCCTGGTCGACGGCGAGAAACACCACCGCAGCGGCGTGAGCGGGCAATTCCCGCACACCGGGATCGGCGCCACCTCCGCCGCCGTTGCCCACCAGGAAGAGCTGGAGGTCCTCGACGACGGCCTCGCCCGGCAGCAGTTGCAGGACATCGCCGCCGACGAAGCCACCGTCCGCAGCGGCGTGAGCGACGTACGCCGCGCACGGGAGCAGGCAGGACTCCCGCCCTCCGGCGGGCCCCCCTCCGGGCTGTCCGTCACCACCACGGTCAAGGCCGCCCGCACCCGCAGCCTCGATACGACCGGCGACGTGATCGAGGTCTGGCTCGTCTACGACCGGCACGCCCAGACGGAAGACGAGCAGAACGACAAGGACCCGCTCACCGACGAGATGACCAGCACCGTCTACACCTGGGACCAGGGCGACTGGCGGCTGACGACCGCGAAGCGCTGGACCTCTCACGGCACCTACCCACGCGCATACGACCCCTCCAGCCCCTACGCCTGGCTGGACGGATGGCGGGAGGTCTCCGATGGCTAAGCTCCTCGCCCGCCTCGCGGCAGTGGCCGCACTGGTCCTCATCGCGCTCTCCGTGGCCGTCCCCGCGCACGCCGTCCCGGGGTCGCCGAACGTGAAACCGCCGGCCCCCGTCCCGGCGGAATTCGCCGCCAACCCGGGCGTGGACAAGGTGACAGGCCACTACTGCTCCCAGGATGACCCGGACCCGAAGAAGAAGAAGCGGTGCCGCCCGCTCACGGCGGGCGAGGCGTCCGGCACGGTCGAGCAGGGCGAAGGTTCTGCCGACAAGCAGGAGGCCCGCGCCTACGAGCTGCGGCAGTTGAAGAAATGGCAGGCCCGGCAGAAGGATCACACCACCAAGCACTACAAGCAGCTCAACGCCTACATCACCAAGTGCCTCGCGGACAAGAACGACCACCGCACGTTCACCTACTGCGCCGGCAAAGGCCGCGCCGAGCATCCCCCGCCCGCGAAGGACCCCGACGACTGGCTGAAGGAGAAGGTCGCCCAGATCGCCGGCGGAGCGTTCGAAGACCTGGCGGAGGGCATGGGTGCGGCTGTCGTCTGGTTGCTGAAACAGTTCGCCGCGTCCTTCGAGGACGTGGCGGCCGTCGACCTCGCTTCCAGCGGCATCGGCCCCATCATGGGCATCACCACCGCCCTCTCGACCATCGCGGGAACGTTCCTGCTGCTCATCCAGTGGGGCCGGGTCGCGGCGACACAGGACGGCGAGGCCGCCGCCACCGCGATCCTCGGCCTGGTGAAGTTCGGTCTCATCCTCCCCGTGTACGCGACCGCCGCGCAGGCCGCGCTCCACTGGTCCCACGTCCTGTCCACCAGCCTGATCGACTTCTCGTTCAAGAAGCAGGGCATCGAGGAGCAACTGCAAACCGCGTTCGGCTCCCTGGTCGGTACCGGAGGCGCGGCCACCGCGGGAGGTTTCCTCATCACCGGCAGCGGCGTCGCCCCCGCGGCGGCCGGCGCGATCATCGTCCTGGCCGCGATCGCCCTGATCGCGATCTTCGCCCTGTGGCTGGAAATGCTGATGCGCGAGGCCGGGATCGACATCCTCCTCGTCGTCATGCCGTTGGTCCTGGCCGGTCAGGTCGCTCACGCCACGTCGGACTGGTGGCCCCGGGCCCGGTCCGCGCTGATCGCGCTGATCCTGATGGAGCCGACGATCACGCTCATCTTCAGTATCGGGTTCGGCCCGATGTCGGACGGCAAGGGCATCCAGTCCGTCCTGGTCGGCGTGCTGATCTTCGTCACAGCCGGGTTCTCCCCGTACGTGCTGACCCGCTTCGTGATCGTCAACGGCAGCGATGGGGGCACCGGCAGCGGAGCAGGCTCCGGTCTCCTGTCCACCCTCGGCTCCAGTGCCTCCAGCGCCATGGGCGGCTACCAGCCGCTGCCCTCGGGCGCCGGAATGATCGCCGGAGGCGGCCACGCTCTCGCGGTTGAGGCCGACACCGCCGCCCACGGCGGACGCAGTGCGGCCGGAAAGAAGGCGTTCGGCGGCGCCTTCCTCCAGGGCGCGGGCCTGGCCCTGCAGGCCGCCGCAGTCGGAAAAGACGTGCTGGAGTCGACCGCGGCCTCGACCGCCTCCTACGCCGGACTCGGGCCCGGCGCCTCCGGCGGACGGCACGTCGTGGTCAACCGCCGCGGTGCCGCCTCCCGCACTCAACCCCGCAGCCACGGCCAAGACGCGGACGTGGTCGGGCCCGTCGAGGAGGACCTGCCGCCGCAGTACGACGCCGCCCCGCCCGTACCGCAGCCGCCAGAAGACCCCGCACCACCGCCCAGCGGAGAGGAAGGCGAGTGATGACCGACACCACTGCCGTGGCCAAATACTCCGGGTGGCAGTCGGAGAAATCCGGATGGATCGGTGACGTCTCCGGTCCCGGCGTCGCCCTGATCGGCGCGGCGACCGCCGCCGCGGTCCTCCCTCTCTACCTGCACAGTTGGCCCGCCGCCGCCGTCTGCCTGCCCCTGACCGGGCTGCTGCTCGCCCTCGCCTTCGGCCGGATCCAGGGCCTGACGGCCGCCGAATGGATCACCCTGGCGGTCCGTCACCAGATCTCCGTGGCCCGCCGCGAGCACCTCTTCCTCTCCGGGGTGTTCGCGCCCCGCACCGCCGCCGGTGACCAGCCCCTCGACCTCCCGGGCACCCTGGCCCGGCTGCGCATCCTCTCGGCGCCCGACGGCCTCGGCGGCACCCTCGCCGTCGTCCACCACCCGGTCGACCGTACGTACACCGCCGTCGCCCGGATCACCTATCCCGAGCTGGCTCTCGTCGACGAGGACCGCAAGGAAGCCCGCGTCGCCGGCTGGAGGGACGTCCTGCGCAGCCTGTGCACCGAGGAGGGCGCCATCACCCGCATCGCGGTGCATCAGCGGTGCCTGCCGGACGACGGCGGCGCCCTGCGCGAGTGGGCCGCCCGCCACATCGCCCAGGACGCCCCGCCGTCCGCCGTCGAAACCCTCGACGGACTGATGTCCGGCGCCGGGCCGGTCTCCACGAAACGCGAGACCTATCTCGCCCTCACCCTCTCCGCCTCCCGCGCCCGCTTGGCCGTCCGCGGCGCCGGCGGAGGACAGCGCGGAGCGTGCGCCGTTCTCGTACGGGAACTGGGGGCCCTGCGCGGCGCCCTGGCCGCCGCGGCGCTGACCGTCGAAGAGTGGCTCGGCCCAAGAGAGCTGGCCGCGGTGATCCGCACCGCCTACGACCCGCACATCCAGCCAGCGCTCTCCGCACACGACGCCCTGGCCAAGGCCCCCGACTGGCAGGGGGAGGCGAAAGGCGTCGACCCGGCCCTGGCCGGTCCCGCCGCCGCCGAGAAGCACTGGAACAGCTACCGGCACGACGGCGGACACAGCATCGCCTACCAAGTCCGCGGACTGCCGCACGAAGCCGTGCTCGCGACCGTCCTCCAGCCGCTCATGCGCCCGCGCACCACCGCTCGGCGCACCCTCACCCTGCTCTACGAGCCGATCGGCCCCCGACGGGCCCGCAACGAGCTGTCGCGAGAGCGAACCAAGCGCCGCTCGGCGCGGATCCTGCGCGCCCGCACCGGCCGGGACGAATCCGAGGATCAGGTCCGCGAGGACCGCACCGCCCGCTCGCAGGACCAAGCCCGCGCCGCCGGTCAGGGAGTCGTCCGCCTCACGGCACTGCTCGCCCTGACCGTCACCGACCCCGAGGTCTTGGACACCGCCGCCGCAGAGCTGCAAGCCGACGCCTCCGACGCCGGACTTCGCGTACGCCGCGTGTGGGGCGGGATGGACGAGGGATTCGCCGTCGCGTGCCTGCCCCTGGGCAGGGGCCTGCCGGACCGCAGGAGGCCCCTGTGATCCGCCGCCGTACCCTCGACGACACCCTGCGCGGAGAAGCGGTCGCCAGCCTCGTCCCCGAACACGAAGCCCCGGCCGCGCCGCCGCTCTCCGCACGAGAGCAGCGCCGTGCCCAGCTCCTGGAGGACCCCGAGGACGCCCTGCGGATCGCACCACCGAGGGGCTGGCCCGGCCCCCTCGCCGGCCGCGCCGCCTCCGTACCCCGCCCGGAGGTCTTCCGGGCCGATACCCGCGCCGCCAGCGGCCTCTACCCCTGGCTGCACGGCGCGAGCTTGCCGCCCGTCGGCGCCTACATCGGCTGGTCCACGTTGACGAGGCAGGCGTTCTCCGCGCACCCGGCGGTGTGGGTGGAGGAGGGGTTGGTGACCAACCCGAATCTGATGATCACCGGAATCCCCGGTAGTGGAAAGAGCGCGACCATCAAAGCGCTCTGCTTCCGTCTGATGGCCTTCGGGCACCCCGTTCTGATCGCGGGCGACGTCAAAGGGGAATACTCCGCGCTCGCCCGCCACTTGGGCGTCGAGCCCGTACGCCTCGGGCCCGGCCGGTCCGGGCGGCTCAACCCGTTGGACG
Source organism: Streptomyces nanshensis (assembly GCF_001751255.1). GTDB lineage: Bacteria > Actinomycetota > Actinomycetes > Streptomycetales > Streptomycetaceae > Streptomyces > Streptomyces nanshensis_A. Next base: position 5,647 of record NZ_LJGW01000091.1, read on the forward strand.
CCGGACCGCTCGGCTCCCTGGAGAGCACGCGGGACGCGGCGGTTGCCAAGGTCCAGCGTGCCGAGGTCCACCGCCGGCGCCTGACGCTCCTGCAAGCGCTTCTGGAACTGCACCTGAAGCGGCCGGTCACCCCCGTCGAGCAGGAAGCCCTCGACGTGGCCGTGCGGGAGACCACCGGAGAACTGCACGGGCAGAGCCGCCTGGTCACGCCCACGCTCCCGCAGGTCCACGCCGTCCTGAAGGATCCCACCCCGGCCATGGCGCACGAGCTGCGGATACGCGGCGAGGAGATCCAGCTCGCACGCGAGCAGATGGCATCCCTGCGCGCGGCGCTCGGCCGCATGATCACCGGGCACTTGTCTGGTCTGTTCGATCAGCAGACCAGCATCAGCCTCGACTGGGACGCGCCGATCCAGACCATCGACGTCTCCGCGCTCTCCGCGTACGGGGACGAAGTGATCGCGATGGTGCTCACCTGCGTCTCCTCCTGGGCCCAAGCCGCCCTCGACCGGGCCGGAGGCCGCCCCTGGATCGTCGTCCGGGACGAGCTGTGGCGGCAGCTCCGCAGCGGCGGCGCCGCTATGGCACGCAAGATCGACAGCGACCTGCGTCTCAGCCGTGCCGACGGCGTGATGGACATCCTCGCCACCCACCGCCTGAGCGACCTGGAAGCCGTCGGCGATGCCGGCAGCGAAGCCTCCGGCATCGCCCGCGAGCTGATCAGCTCCTGCGAGACCCGCATCCAGCTCCACCAGGACACCTGGCCCCTCTCCGTCATCCGGGAAGCCGTCGGCCTCACCTCCGCGGAATGCGCCCTCATCAGCTCCTGGAACGGTCAGCGCGGCCGCGCGCTCTGGAAGCTGGGCCAGGGCTCCAGCCACGCCGTCCAACTGGTCCTCTCCCCGCTCGAACAGCGCCTCTTCCACACCGACGAACGCATGGCCATGTAGCCCGCCGCCAGCACATTCACCGACGACCACGAGAAGGGAACGAAAGGGGGGAAGCAGATGAAGACGTTCGCCGTGGGCATCGGCTGCTTCCTCGGCTTCATCCTCGCCGTCGCGCTGTTCGTGACGATGTTCGCCGACGACCACGCGGAGGCCGCGCCCGCACCCGCCGGCGGCGCCCTCCGGGGAGGTAAGGGCGGTGTGCCCGGACGCTACAAGGACCTCATCTACGACGCCGCGGAATGCAAGAACGGGCAGAGGCTCCCCGCACCGGTGCTGGCCGCGCAACTGCGGCAGGAGAGCGGATTCAACCCGCGCGCCGGGTCGGACAAAGGGGCGCAGGGCATCGCCCAGTTCGTCCCCGGCACCTGGGCCTCCCGCGGCATCGACGGCGACGGCGACGGCGACCGGGACGTGTGGGACCCCAAGGACGCGATCCCCGCTCAAGGAGCGTTCATGTGCTCCTTGTTGACCATGGCGAAGAAGCATCCTCAGTACGACGGGTCACCTACCGAGTTGGCGTTGGCGGGCTACAACGCTGGCTGGGGCGCCGTCGCAAAGTACGGCGGCGTGCCGCCGTACCGCGAGACGCAGAACTACGTGCGGGCGATCACAGCCGGGGCCAAAGATCTCACCGCCGCCGACGTCGGCGGCTCGGCCGGGACCGGCACCTGGGTCCGCCCCGTCGACGCCAAGCTCGGCACGCCATACCACGCCAGCGGCGCCGCTTGGTCATCCGGTTACCACACCGGCGTCGACTTCGCCGCCGCCAGCGGCACGACCGTACGAGCCGTCGGGCCTGGCCGTGTCGTCGCAGCCGGCGACGGCGGCGCCTACGGCAACCAGATCGTCATCCGCCACAGCGACGGGATGCACAGCCAGTACGGCCACCTGTCCGCAGTGACCGTACGCCCCGGACAGACCGTCAGGGGCGGAGCGGCCATCGGCCGCTCCGGCCAGACCGGCAACGCCTACGGGCCGCACCTCCACTTCGAGATCCGCACCACCGCGGCGTACGGGAGCGACATCGCTCCCCTGCCCTACCTCCGCAAACACGGACTCCAGATCGGATAGCCATGACCATGACCGGTGAGCAGCAGTATCAACCCTGGGGCACCGTCACCCCGGGCTTCTGGCAATCGGCGCACGCACCCACCTACGCACGGGCGCACGCCCAGCACAGCAGCGCTCCCCCGCCGCCACAGCAACCGCCCCGCAGCAGCGGCGAGTCGACCACGCCCCCGCCGCCGGAGCGCTACCGCGCCCGGATCGATGCCATCTCCGCAGCCGCCCGCGACGCGGACCCAACCCGCCGCGCGGCCGCAGCCGTTGACGCCGAACGCCTCGATGAGGAAATCACCCGCGGGTACGGACAGCACCACATCCACACCATCCAGATCCGTGAACTCCGCGGCCACCTCGCCCACATGACCGGCGATCACGAGACCGCCGTGCGCTGGCACCTGCACACCGCAGCCCTGCACAGCACCACCGCCGGGCCCTCCCACCCACTGACCCGGGCAGCCCTGCGCAGAGCCGCCCACCTGTGGCTCTCCTCCGTCAGCGGCTCCGCCGCCATCCCGCTCGGCACGGCCCTGCTGGAACTGGCCGCCTTCGGCGACACCGACAGCGAGCTGCACCGCCACCTCACAGCCCGCATGACGAAGCTCAACGACGCCACGCGAGGTGACGCCCCGTCCGAACACCCCTCGGAGCCCCCGGACACCCCGAACGCGGCCCCGTCCACCTGAGCAACCACCCCGGCAGAAAGCGGAGTCCACCATGTGCCACAGCCTCACCGGTCAGGTCATCCTCGTCACCGGCGCCTCCAGCGGCATCGGCGCGGCCACCGCGCGCCGGGCCGCCGCCGAGGGCGCCCGCGTCGTCCTCGCCGCCCGCCACCGCGACGCCCTCGACGACGTCACGGCCGACATCCGCGACTCCGGCGGCGCCGCCGCAGCGCTCACCACCGACGTCACCGTCGACGAGGACGCCGCACTGCTCGTCGAGTACGCGCTCGGCCTGTACGGACGGCTCGACGGCGCCGTGAACAACGCCGGCGGCCCCCTCTCCCCCGCCGTCCCCGTCGCCGACCTCACCCCGGCCCAATGGGACGCCGACGTCCGCATCAACCTCAGCAGCGTCATGTACGGAATGCGCCACCAGATCCCCGCCATGATCGAAGGAGGCGGCGGCACCATCATCAACGTCTCCTCCTACCTCGGCATCGTCGGAGCCCCCGGACGCGCCCCCTACTCCGCCGCCAAACACGGCGTCATCGGCCTGACCCAGACCGCCGCCCTCGAATACGCCCGCCGCGGCGTACGCATCACAGCCGTCGCCCCCGGCGGAGTCGACACCCCCCAACTCCACGCCGCCATCGGCGACTCCGAGGCGGCACGGGCCGAAGCCGACGCCCTCCACCCCATCGGCCGCATCGCCCACCCCGACGACATCGCCAACCTCATCGTCTGGCTCCTGACCAGCCACGCCGCATACCTCACCGCCGGCACCATCACCGCCGACGGCGGACTCACCGCAGCCTGAACACCACCAACCCGCCGGAGAACGCCCCCACATGACACCCCGTCCGAACAAGCCCCGACACAGGCCCCACAGACGTCTCCTGACGATCCGTAAACATCGACTGAGCGGTACTCGCTCAAATTTCACATCAGACACGCCCGCCGATGTAGTGAACACGGCGCGCTCTGTGAAAAGATCACGGCATGCCCATCAGTGGAAAGCCTCAGCCGCACCGACGCGCGGCATACGACGCGTCAAGTGGGCGGCCATGGCGAACCGGTGTGCAGATCCTTCCCCTGCAAGCGGAGAAGGCGATCCGGGCCGCCGACATGATGAAGCTGTCGTTCTCCGGGTTCGTCAACGAGATGATCAGGCGACTCCCCGTCGACGAGAACGGCGCACCTATGTGGCCGGACGAGACGAACGACTACGAGCAGGAGGAGCTGCCTAAAGCCGGATGACAACAAGGTCCGGGCAGTGAAAAGGCCCCGGCTACCAACCGGGGCGCTGACGCCGTTCGGACGGGATCTCAGCCGTGAAGCTGTGGCGGCGGATCGCTGAGTCCCTATTCACACCATCTGCACGTGAACCGGTTCGGGTTACCAGCCCGAGCCGCGGCTCTCGTGTGTCCCGGGAAGCCCCCCAGGAGTTTTTTCCATCGTAGCCCATGGCTGCGGTGACGGCACACCCTTGCCTGACACAGGTGTGTCGTCTGCCGCCCGAAATGCCCGCTCTTGTACGGGTGTTCTGCCCTCCACCGCAGGTGAGACGAGGGTCGATTTCGCGCGCCTGTTCCTCGCGCTCTCCCCCTCCGACCGCATCCGCGTCGACACGCGGGACCGCCGCACCGGCACCTGGAGCCACGAGTACAAGGAACAACCACTACCCGCCGACCCCCCGCCCGGCCCATGGGCCGTCCAGCTCACCGGCAGTGCGGGCCGCTTCCAATGGCTCTGCTTCGACCTCGACAGCAAGCGCGGCGACGTCGGCCCGGACCTCGCCACCCTGCTCCGCTGGCTGGACGAAGTCGACCTGACCTACGTCGTAGCCGCCTCCGGCTCCTCCGGCGGCCGGCACGTATGGACCACCTGCAGCACCCCGCTGGACGCCGTACTCGTCAAAGCGATCAACGAGGCAGCCGCCAAAAGGTTGCCGACGCTCGACAAAAGCGTCCTCGCCAACGCCTCCACCGGCGGCGTACGACCGATCGGTGCCCTACACCGCCACGGCGGCACCTCATCCCTCGTCGCACCGCTCGACGAGCGCGAGGCCGCACGACTGCTCACCCCGGACACGTGCGGCAACACCGACGAGGCATTCGTACGGCTGGCCACGCGCCTCGGCTGCGCGCCCGCCCCCGCCCACGTACGCCAGCAGCAGAGCGAGCCTCATCTCGAGGTCCTGGACGACGAGTTGGGCCCGCGGCTGCCCGGCACCCCCCGCACCGTCCTCGACGCCGAGACGCACCGCCTGCTCACACGCCGCCCGCCCGACGACCGCGTCAGCGAAACCCTCGCCGCGGTCCTCACCCGCCTCGCCCTGCGCCGCTGGACCTGGCCCATGATCGAGCGCCTCCTCACGGAGAAGCGCCACCGCGACGGCGGACTCCTCCATGCCTGCTCCCGCCCTGGCCGCGGAAACCTACGCGAGCCCCTCCCCGGCCCGGAGGCCGTACGCAAGCTGAACCGCCAGTGGAAGCGTTGCGTCGACCACGCTGCCACCCTCCCCCCGCACCAGACACAGACCGCGGAGTGGAGCGAACACATCGCCGACGTCGTCGACACCGTCGTCGCCGTCCAAGCCGCCGCCGACGCATGCCCCGGACGCTGGGCCACCGAATCCGGCCCAGCCGACCGCGCCGCACTCGACCTGCGCTGTCTCCTCGCCCTGCAGGCGGGCACCCTCACCATCGACTGCGATCTGCGCCGCGCCGCGCTGGCCACCGGACACGGCCGCTCCACCATCCACCGAGCCGAACAGCGTCTCGCCCTCGACGGCTGGACCGTAGCCCGTGACAGCGACGGCGCCGCCGCCACGTACGAACTCCTCAGCCCTGCGGAGCAGGCTCACCCCGGTCACGATCACCACGTTGCACAGGGTGGGACACAAGGTTCCCCGCCCCCGAAGGGAAAGCTGCGGAACTTCCTTACCGAGCGTCTGACCTCCCGTCTTGCGATCTGTGCACACGATGCCTTCGCCTACACCCGCCGGAGTCGCCTGGGATACCCCGCAGGTCTCGGGCACCACGCAGCGCGCATCTACCAACAACTACTGGAGGAGGGTCGGCCACAGACCGTCACCGATCTGGTCGAGAGCACCGGCTACCAGCTCCGCACCGTTGTACGCCACCTGAGCCGCCTTCAGGACTACCTCATGGCCACCAGGGCAACCCTGACCGTTCATCACGAATGCCCCCACTGCGGCGTTGCCCCCGGAGAACGCTGCTACGTAAACGGGCACACAGCCTCCCGACGAGGCCGCCACCACCAGCACGGCGCACGCCAAGCCCTCGCCCGCCAACGGGCCGAACAGCCCCACTACCGGGCCCGTACCGGCTCGCTCACCGCGGCCGCGCGAGCCCTCGGCACCCACGGCCTCACCGCCACCCGAGCCCGCATCTACGCCATCGAGATCGAGCTGTACCACTGGTGGCTCAACGAACTCGAATGGATGCAGTCGCCGAAGACCGGCGTACGCACCGGAGTCCGCACCCACCCCGATCAAACCACCCTGGTCATCACCACACTCGGAACCCAGCCCCGACGCCGTTACCCCCGCACCACCGCACGCCGCGCCGACCACTCCCGCGCCCGCCGGCGCCTCCTCGACCGCACCGCCACAGTCTGACCCCGCCCCTCCAGCTCGCAGAAGCATGCGGTCTGATGACGGGACCCGCTCCACAGGGCTTGTTATTAGCACCAGGTCTGATCAGAGCCGGAAGGAGCGAGGATGCCGGCGTCGTACGCGAGCGCTACGGCATGCGTGACGGTACGGGCCCCCAGCGAGACCCGCAGACGGGCGATGAGCCGACCGGCTGTCTCAGGCCGGACCCGGAGCAGGGCGGCGACGTCGCCCCTCGCCATAACTGATGATCACGGTCTCGATCGGCGTCACACGCCCAAGTGTTCAGCCAGGCCCACCGCCCCGACCACCGCGGCGTACGACCCGGCAACACGAAGACAGCCCACGGCGCCCCTGCGCGGAACCGCCAGGGGACTCCCCACCGGCCGGAGGCGTCACGGGCACATGGCCGTCCGCCGCCCGCGAGCACCCCGGAGCCCCCACGAACGCAGTGAAGCGCGCCGCCCCGTACGACGGCGACGCCCTGGTCAAGACGGTCGCCGACCTCGCGGCGGGCGGTTCGCCGCCGGCGACCGCACACGACGTCACCGGTCAGAGCGAAGAACGTGCCTCCGGCGGGTCCTCCCTCGGAGGGGGAGGCGGCGGAGCCGTCACCTGCGGGCCGCAGGGAGGTACAGGTCCAGGGGTCGCGACGCGGCCCCCTCCCCGGACGGACACCACAGGCAGCCACACCCCGGCCCGGACCCCCAAGGTCGTTCGTCCGCTGCTCGGCATCTCCTCGTACCTCGGAGACCCCTGCGCTGCGGGCGCTCCACCTTGGCCGCCCGCACCGGCGCGCGGCAGGGGCTACGCCCTGTCCGACCGAGGAGGGAACCACCCCGCTCACGCCACCCCCACGGGCGAAGGCCGCCCCAAAAACCCCTGAAAAAAGCCCCTGACCAGCAGAAACGCACGCTCCAAGGCTGGACAACAAGCCAAAAACTTGGTTGAATACTTGTATCGGAAGGGGGGGCAAACCCTTCCGATCCCCGCAGGCCAACCGCCCGACGGGGCTCGTACGACCAAGGAGCCAACACATGAACGACTTCGCCGTTCAGACACACAAGATCATCCCGGTGCTGGGCACCGTCCCGGGCAGCACCAACCCGCTCGACATTTCCGAGGAGTGCCAGACCTGCCACGCCAAGGACGGCAGCAAGGGCCCCTGCCGACTGGACAAGGGCACCCTCACGGTGCAGGACCTGGTACCCGGCACCCTCGTTCACGCCCGCCCGGCGCCGTCGCCCGGCTACATCCCCACGGGCACGGGCATCGTGGCGCGTCCCCACGGATCGGCCCTCGACCACAGGGACGAGCGCATGACCGCGCACGACCGCAGCGCGGTCACCACCTTGATCTGGTTCTTCCCCCTGGGGAACGGCCACGGCACCGTCCACGCGATGTTCCCGCGCGAGATCACCCCGCTCCGTACGACCCTCCACGACCTCACGCCCGAAGTCTTCGACCGTCTCGCCCGGACCGTCGGCCTGCTCCGTCCCACCGCAACGCTCATGCGGCCCCTGTTCTGGACGCTGAACGCGATCCGCATGGGCGACACCTCCGAGACCCGCCGCTGCGTCCACTGCCTCACCGCCACTCCGGCCGACCGCGCCGAATGCAGGGGCTGCGACCGCATCTGCTGACGCCGCGCTGAGCAGCACACCCGCCGCCCCGGTCAGACGGGCCGGGGCGGCGGGCCCCCGAAGCAGACCGCCACGCACGAGAGGACCCACCCGATGAGCGAGACCCCGAACACCGCCCCGGTCGCCATGACCCTGCCGCCCGTACCGGACCCCACAGGAGGCGACGGCTACGACTGGATGGCGAAGCTCGACCGCGGCTGGCGCCCCGTCGCAGGCATCAAGGGCACGATGATCGGCGACTGGCCGTACGTCGTCGTCGCCCACTACGACAGCCCGGCCACAGGCGCATACGGCGTCACCGTCTACCTCGAAGGGGACGTCGAGACGCACGCCTACACCTCCCGCACCGAGCGCGACCGGCACACCGTCCTCAAGTACGCCGAGGACGCCCAGGACGAAGGCGACGGACACGGCGAGCGCACCGAGCCGCACCGGGACGCCAACGGCGGGGTGGACGGCCACAGCCGGCCCGTGTAGCCCGCCCCCGTCCACAAGCACGCCGAAACCGTCGCCCCGTGCCAGCAGCCGGGGGCGGGGCGACGGTCGGCCCGGAGCGTGCCGTACGGGCCCTGATGAGAGCACAGGCACACCGCGCACAGACCGGGGAGGGCAATCCCCGCGCGGAGAACCAAGGAGCCAACACATGCAGTGGATCATGGCCAAGGCCACGAAGCCGGGCCCTGAGACGCCGACCTATGCGGAGGGCACCCACCCCAGCCGCGCCGAAGCGTGCGTCCTCGCGGACGGGTTCGAAGACCTCTTCGCCGTACTGATCGCCTGGCAGAACGATCTCATGGCGGACGGCGAGTACATCACCGCCTACGCGATGCCCGCCGTCGTCACCCAGGCCGGATACGTCGCCGCCGAAACCCTCGCCGCATGGGACGAGGGCGACGAACGGGCGATCCGGCTGGACTACGAACACGGAGGCTGGATCAAGGTAGCGCCGGACCACGAGGCCCGCCCCAAGGGGCGCCCCCCGTTCCCGCCCGCACTGGAGGCCCCGAAGCGCCGCAAGGAGATCACACGATGACTCAGCCCTGGTGGGACCCCTGCCGTCAGCACATCTACAAGCCGGGCACATACGGGCTCTACATGTGCATCCGTACGGCCAGCGGCGACAACCTGGAAGCGCGCGGCAATATCCAAGTAGACGGCCACCCGACCTACGAAGAACTGGCCGAAGGACTCGTTCGCAGGTTCGTCCGCGACTTCGAAGTGGGCGAGGAGTACCAGGTCCGGGCCCTCCTCGTCTTCGACCGGGACTGAGCCCGCCCCCGTCCACAGCCAGCCGAAACCGTCGCCCCGTGCCAGCAGCCGGGG
>NZ_LJGW01000078.1 GCF_001751255.1 Streptomyces nanshensis
CGCCAACAACGCCTGCGCCTCGATCGGATCACCCAGCGCCGTACCCGTACCGTGCGCCTCCACCGCATCCACATCACCCACGGAGAGCCCCGCACTCGCCAACGCCTGCCGGATCACCCGCTGCTGCGACGGACCGTTCGGCGCCGTCAAACCATTCGACGCACCGTCCTGATTCACCGCCGAACCACACACCACCGCAAGGACGTTGTGACCGTTGCGCCGGGCGTCCGACAACCGCTCCAGCACCAGCACGCCCACGCCCTCGGACCACGCCGTACCGTCCGCACCCTCCGCGAACGCCTTGCACCGGCCGTCCGCGGCAAGACNCTCAGACCAGCCCGTACCGTCCGCACCCTCCGCGAACGCCTTGCACCGCCCGTCCGCGGAAAGGGCTCCCTGGCGGGAGAGTTCGGCGAAGACCATCGGCGTGGACATCACGGTCGCGCCGCCGGCGAGCGCCAGGTCGCACTCCCCCTGACGCAGCGACTGTCCGGCCAGGTGGAGGGCCACCAGCGACGCGGAGCAAGCCGTGTCCACAGTCATGGCGGGGCCTTCGAACCCGAGGGTGTAGGACAGGCGCCCGGAGATGACGCTCGCGGCGAGTCCTGTGGCGGCGTGGCCTCCGGTGTCCTGCGTGCTCTCGTTGACGAGGGTGGCGTAGTCCTGCCCGTTGGTGCCGACGAAGACGCCGGTGGGGCTGCCCCGCAGCGACTGCGGGTCGACACCCGCACGCTCCAGCGCCTCCCACGACGCCTCCAGCAACAGACGCTGCTGCGGGTCCATCGCCAGGGCCTCGCGCGGCGAGATGCCGAAGAACGCGGCGTCGAAGTCGGCGGTTCCGGTGAGGAATCCGCCCTGCCGGGTCACGCTGCCGCCTTGGCCACCGGAGAAGAGCGTCTCCAGGTCCCAGTTGCGGTCGGTCGGGAAGTCGCCGATGCCGTCCCGGCCGTCGATGAGGAACTGCCAGAAGTCCTCCGGTGTGTCGACGTCTCCGGGGAAGCGGCACGACATGCCGACGATGGCGACCGGTTCGTCGGTTGTGCGCGGCGCGGCCGTGCCGCGGGTGGCCGCGTTCTGCGCCTCGCCCTGTACGCCGAGGATCTCTTCGAGCAGGTGTCCTGCCAGCGCGCGCGGTGTCGGGTGGTCGAAGACGAGGCCGGCGGGCAGGGTGTGCCCGGTTGCGGCGGACAGTTGGTTGCGCAGTTCGACGGCGGTGAGCGAGTCGAAGCCCAGGTCGCGGAAGGCCTTGTCGGTGCCGACCGCGGTCCCGCCGGAGTAGTTGAGGACTGTGGCTACGCGGCCCCGTACGAGGTCGAGGACGGCTTCGTACCGGTCTGGCTCGCCCAGGGCTTCGAGTTGTTCGCGGAGTTCGGAGGCTGCCGCGGGGCGGGAGTCGCGGGCGGTCCGGATGTCTTCCAACGCGCGGCGTGCGTGGGGCAGTTCGGCCAGCAGCGGCATAGGGCGCACTTCGAGCAGGGAGCCGAGGAGCTGCTGGTTGCCGAGGTCCGCGACGGTGAGCGCCGCCGGTTCCTCGGAGACGGCCTGCCACATGGCTTCCAGGGCCGGCTTCGGGTCCATGAGCCCGGCCTCGTCGCGGTCGGCCCAGGTGCCGCGGTCGGGTCCGGCGCCCGGGGCCGCTTCCGTACCGTCGGCGTGGTCCGTTTCGGCGGTGTTCGCTTCGGCTGGGTCTGCGTCCGCCGGGTCCGTGCCGTCGCCGGGGTGCGGTTTCGCGGAGGCCATGCCGTCACCGGCCCAGGCTCCCCAGGCGATGGAGGTGGCGGGCAGCCCTTCGGCGCGACGTGCGCGGGCGAGCGAGTCGAGTACGGCGTTCGCCGCCGCGTAGTTGCCCTGCCCGGGGTTGCCGATCTGTCCGGCGACGGAGGAGAACAGCACGAAGGCGGAGAGGTCGGCGCCGCGGGTGAGTTCGTCCAGTGCGCGGGCGGCGGCGACCTTGGAGCGGAAGACGGCGTCGAAGCGCTCGGGCGTGAGCCCTTCGAGGATGCCGTCGTCGAGGACGCCCGCGGTGTGGACGACGCCGGTCAGCGGCTGGTCCGCGGGGACGGCTGCGAGGACCGAGGCGAGAGCGTCGCGGTCGGAGGCGTCGCATGCGGCGATGTCCACTTCGGCGCCGAGCGCGGTCACTTCGTCGCGCAGCCGGCCGGCGCCCGGTGCCTGGTCGCCGCGGCGGCTGAGGAGCAGGAGCCGCTGTGCTCCGCGGGCGGCGAGGTCGCGTGCGACGTGTGCGCCGAGGGCGCCGGTGCCTCCGGTGACGAGGACGGTGCCGGAGGGCTGCCAGGCGGTGGCGGGTTCGGCGTGCGGTGCCGGTACGAGCCTGAGCCCGAACAGGCCGGAGGCGCGGACGGCGAGCTGGTCCTCGGCGCCCGTGGGTGCGTTGTCGCCGCCGGTGCCTTCGCCGTGTCCGGCGGTTGCCGCGCCGAGTACGTCCGCGAAGCGCCGGGTGACGCGCCGGTCGAGGTCTGCCGGCAGGTCGAGGAGGCCGCCCCACTGCTGCGGCAGTTCCATCGCGGCCACCCGGCCGAGGCCCCACAGACCTGCCTGGGCGGGGTGCTCGATCCGTTCGGCGCCGTCCACGGCGACGGCGTTCCGCGTGACGGCCCATACGGGTGCGGTGACGTCGCTGTCGGCGAGTGCCTGTACGAGCAGCAGCGTGTTCCGTACGGCGGTGGGGACGCCGGCGGAGTTCTCCGAGCGGTCGAGGGCCAGCAGGGACACGACACCCCTGATGGGGCGAGGTGCTGCGACGGGGGCGGAGGCGGCGTCGGAGGTTCCGTCTGCCTGTGTGCCGCCGGTCTCAGAGGTCTCTGCCGACGGGTTCTCCCTGGACGCGCTCTCCGCGTCCATGACGTTCGCCGAGGAGAGGGCCGCCTTGAGATGTGCGGCCAGTTCGTCCCGTGCCGGGGACGCGGTGTCCTCGTCACCGGCATCCGGGATACGGACGCACAGCACGTCCTCGCCCAGCGCCTCGACGGCCTTGCTGATCCACTCTTCGGTCTCGGGGGTGGTTCCGGCCGCGGCGGGCAGTACGGCGAGCCAGGTGCCCTGCGACTGCGGCGTGCCGTGCCTGGGGCCGGGGGCTGTGGGGGCAGGCAGCGGCGTCCACCGCTCCAGGTGGCGCCAGGAGTCGATGGTGGACTGGGTGCGGCGGCGGTTGCGCCACGAGTTGAGGGCGGGAAGCACTTCACTCAGCGACGTGGTCCCGGCCTCCTGGGGGACGCCCAGTTCGGCCGCGAGACCGTCGATGTCGCCGCTCTCGACGAGCGCCCAGAAGCCGGCGTCGCCGCCGCTGTCCCCGTCTGCCGCCGTGCCCGCGGAACTTTCGGCGGCGGACGCCGCCTCGGGCCAGTAGCGCTCGTGCTGGAAGGGGTAGGTGGGCAGGTCGAGGGGCCGGGCTCCGGTGCCGTCGAAGTGGCGTGCCCAGTCGACCCGGGCGCCGTTGACGTGCAGACGTGCCACGGCTCCGAGCGCCGTGCGGTCCTCGGCGCGGTCCTTGCGCAGCAGCGGCACCGCCACCGCACCGGGGAGGACCTCGGCCGCAGCGGCGGAGAGCACGCCGTCGGGCCCGATCTCGAGGAGCGCGGTGACGCCCTGTCCGGCGAGGGCGGTGATGCCGTCGGCGAAGCGGACGGTCTGCCGCACGTGCCGCACCCAGTACTCGGCGGAGCGCAGTTCGTCGTCCGTGGCGATGCGGCCGGTCAGGTTGGAGACGACGGGGATTTCGGGCTCGCCGAACGTCAGGCCGTCCAGTGCGGCGCGGAAGTCGTCGAGCATCGCATCCATCAAGGGCGAGTGAAATGCATGACTGACCAGCAAATTCCTAGTCTTGCGGCCGGTCGCGGCGAAGCCGTCCGCGATCTGCCGTACGGCCTGGGCTGCTCCGGAGACCACGACGGCGGTGGGGCCGTTGACGGCGGCGAGTGCCACGTCGTCCCTGCCGTCGAGCAGCGGAAGCACTTCGTCCTCGGAGGCTTCGACGGCGGTCATGGCTCCGCCGGACGGGAGTTCGCGCATCAGCCGGGCGCGAGCGGAGACCAGGGTGCAGGCGTCCTCGAGTGAGAGGACACCGGCGACGTGGGCGGCTGCGATCTCGCCGACGGAGTGGCCCACCAGGTAGTCGGGGGTGACGCCCCAGGACTCGGCCAGCCGGTAGAGGGCGACTTCCAGGGCGAACAGGGCGGGCTGTGCATGACCGGTGTCGGCGAGCTCCTGCGGGTCCTCGCCCCAGACGACCTTCCGCAACCGGGGGTCGAGGTGGGCCAGTACGGCGTCGAAGGCTTCGGCGAAGGCGGGGAAGCGGTCGTACAACTCCCGGCCCATGCCCAGGCGTTGACTGCCCTGGCCGGAGAAGGCGAACGCGAGCAGCCGCTCCTCGGAGGGCGTCTCCCCGCGTTCCGCCTCGACGGTCTCCTCCCCGGTGCGCAGCAGTACGGCGCGGTGCTCGAACGCGGTGCGGCAAGCGGCGAGTGAGTAGCCGATGTCGAGGGACGCCTGCGGTGTGCCGTCGCCGGCGCGGTCCGCGACGGCGCGGACCCGTTCGAGCTGTGCCTGAAGTGCGGCTTCGGAACGGGCGGATACCACCCACGGCACCGGTGTGGGAGTGGATACGGGTGCGCTCCCGGCGGTGCCGCTGCCGGGGCGGCCGGTGGCTGTCGCCACGGGAGTCTCGGCGGCGCCTTCTTCGTCGCTGCCGGCGGCGCCCGCCGCGCCGGGGACGGCGGAGGCTTCGGACTCGTCGAACTCCCCGTGGGGCAGCGCCTGTTCGAGGATGAGGTGTGCGTTGGTGCCGCTGACTCCGAAGGAGGACACACCTGCCCTGCGGAGCCGGCCGGTACGCGGCCAGGGGGTGGCCTCGGTGAGGAGTTCGACGGCGCCCGCGGTCCAGTCGACGTGGGTGGAGGGCTCGTCGACGTGCAGTGTCCTGGGGAGGAGGTCTTCGCGCAGCGCCATGACCATCTTGATGACGCCCGCGACGCCGCCGGCCGACTGGGGGTGGCCGATGTTGGACTTGACCGAGCCCAGCAGCAGGGCCTGTTCGCGGTCCTGGCCGTAGGTGGCGAGCACGGCCTGCGCTTCGATGGGGTCGCCGAGGGTGGTGCCGGTGCCGTGCGCCTCGACGGCGTCGACGTCGCGCGGCGAGAGGCCGGCGCTGGCGAGCGCCTGCCGGATGACGCGCTGCTGGGACGGACCGTTCGGCGCGGTCAGCCCGTTGGAGGCCCCGTCCTGGTTGACGGCGCTGCCCCGTACCACCGCCAGTACGTGGTGCCCGTTGCGGCGGGCGTCGGAGAGCCGTTCCAGCAGGACGACGCCGGCGCCCTCGGACCAGCCGGTGCCGTCGGCGGCGTCGGAGAAGGCCTTGCAGCGTCCGTCCGGTGCGAGTCCGCCCTGCGAGGTGAACGCGGCGAAGGCGTTCGGTGTGGACATCACGGCCACGCCGCCCGCGAGGGCCAGGTCGCACTCGCCGGAACGCAGCGCCTGTGCCGCCCAGTGCATCGCCACCAGCGACGACGAGCACGCCGTATCCACGGTGGCGGCGGGCCCCTCCAGGCCGAGCAGGTAGGAGATGCGGCCGGAGAGCACACTCGCGGCGTGGGCGGTTGTGGCGTACAGCCCGACGTCCTCGGTGGAGGCGGCGACGAGGTCGGCGTAGTCCTGGCCCGTGGTGCCCATGAAGACGCCGGTACGGCTGCCGCGCAGCCCGGCGGGGTCGATGCCGCCGCGTTCGAGGGCTTCCCAGGAAGTCTCCAGCAGCAGCCGCTGCTGTGGGTCCATCACGACGGCCTCGCGCGGTGAGATCCCGAAGAACGCGGCGTCGAATCCGGCGACGTCGTCGAGGAACCCGCCCTCGTACGTGGCGCTGGCGAGCCCGGCGAGGTCCCAGCCGCGGTCGGAGGGGAAGCCGCCGATGGCGTCCCGTCCGCCGGCGACGAGTTGCCACAGCTCCTCGGGGGTGCTGACACCGCCCGGGTAGCGGCATCCCATGCCGACGACGGCGATCGGGTCGTCGGTCACGGGCGGCAGCGCCTGGAGGGCCGGCTCGTTCGCCGGTTCGGCGCCGAAGAGTTCGTCACGCAGGAAGCCGGCGAGTGCTGTGGGGTTGGGGTGGTCGAAGATCA
>NZ_LJGW01000075.1 GCF_001751255.1 Streptomyces nanshensis
CTTTTGGGTTTTGTCTAGTACGATGGTTCAGACGGTACACCCTCCCTACTCAACTTGGGAGAGGAGATAGGAATGCGCAATACTCCATTTTATCTTGAGTATATCCTTACAGTGTAGACTCATTCTGGATACTGAGGTCTTCATTCCTTTCATTCTTGTTCTCGATGTTTGCGGTATTCCCTATTCTTGTCGGGGCGGGGTGCGGGCGCGCCCCGCCCCGACAAGGAAAAGCCCCTAGGTGCTCTCGTCGCCGCGTCGCCGCCGTCCGCTCCTTTCGCTCTGGTACTCCATTCCTTCCCCTTTCCTGTCAGCGTGGAGCGGTACGGGGGCGCACCGGGGGGTTGTCAGCATTGGTGGGGAGGTTGTTAGGGGTGGTGACCTGCGTGAATGGGCTTGTGGTGTGTGGTGTGGGGGAAGCCGTAAGGGAGGCTGTAGGGGAAGGTGTTGGGGAGTGAGTTGACCACCCCCGCATGCTTCCGTTACCATGGATGTTGTTCGGGCCTGAGAAACCCGGACACCGCCGAATGATCCATCACCATGAAAGGCATCTGCTGTGCGGGAAATCGCCATCATCGACGGCACCGTCATTGAGAACACCGCCACGTCCCCGGTAGTTGCGAAGCTGCGTGCCATCGCAAATCTGCTCTCTTTGTCTGCCCTTACGGCAGGCGCCCAGATCGTAGAGAACCTGGATTCCGATTACGTGGGTATCGCGCTCTACCGCACGCGCACCGGCGGGCCCGTGGTGCTGCGGGCGCCGAAAACGGGGCAGACGAAGTTCACCCTGGTCCACGAGTCCGTTGACGGAAGCGGCGCGGATGATCGGTTCCTCACCAGTTTCCCGGGCGACATGGGCCCGGCGGATCTGGCGTACCACACAGACGGGTTTCTGAAGTCGCGAGGGCTTATTGAGGCGCCCGATACGGCCCCTGGTGCCGCTCGTGAGTCTGGCCCCGTGGTCAGTGGGCGGAGCGCCACGGAGCGCGCTGAGCGTCTGCTGTGGACCCTTCTGGGGTCGGATGCGGGCGGGGAGGCTTGGGGGGTCTGTGACGCCGTGACGCCGGAGCAGTTCCGGGATTCGGCCGTCGCTCACCTGGTGTCCCGTACGCGCGCGACGCGCCGGGAACTCCTCTCCGCCGACTGGAGCCGCTTGTTCGGCCTGTTCTCGGACTGGGAGCGCCTGTTCGGCCTTGTGACCGTCGACGCCTGAACTCCCGTCCGTACCCGCGTGTGTGGGGCCCCTCAAGCGGGCCCCACACACGCCCCCTTGCGTCCCGTAGACGAATCGGAGGTTCTGTCATGTCCCGAACCCTGCACCACATGCCGCGCCACGCCCCACGGTCGCGTCGTGCTCCCGAACCAGCTCGGGGTGAGCAGCGCGAGCAGCGTCCCAGCCACAAGAGCGAGCGCGCGCGCACGCGTCAGGTCCTGCGTGCGCAGAGGAGGACTTCCCGATGAGGCGTACCGCCGGTCATTCGACTCCGGCGGCGCAGCCGGTCACGCCCTTTGAGCGGGACCAGGCGCGCGCGGCTTTCAGGGCGCTGTTGGACGCGTACGGGGAGACGTTGCCGGGTGGTCTGCCTGCGCGTTGGGCGGTGCGGAAGGCGTTCGGACTCGGTTGGGCCATGTGTGCTCGTACGGGGAGTGCTCCGCTCGCGCTGGCCGACGTGCCGTTGCCGTTGCCGTTGGGGAGCGTCCGGGAGGTATTCGAGGCTTACGCCATGGGTGATGTGAAGGGTACCGCCGTGTGCGAGCCGGAGTAATTGCAGGTCAGGGAAGGGGTACACACCTCCCCCGACTTCCGCCACCATTGATGTTGTTCGGGCCTGAGAAACCCGGACACCGCCGAATGATCCATCACACGAGAGGCAGGCACACGTGCCGCACATGATCGAGAAGTTCCGCGACGGTACCGCCGCGTTCGCCAGCGCCCGCGAAAGCGCATGGCACCGTCTGGGCACCGTCACCACGGACGCCATGACCGCCGAGGACGCCATGCAGAAGGCGTACCTGGGAGGCTGGAACGTTCGGAAGATCGCGCTCACCGGCGCCGAGATCACCGACGACGGGGTCGAGTCGGTCGAGTTCCCCGAGCACTTCGGAACTGTGCGCACCCACCCCAAGACCGGCAAGCCGGAATGGTTGGGCGTCGTCGGCACCGACTACCAGCCCGTTCAGAACGAGGAACATGCCGAGTTCCTGAACCTTCTGGTCGAGGAGTCCGGGGCACACTTCGAGACCGCCGGTTCCCTCCGAGGCGGGCGTCAGGTCTTCCTGACCATGAAGCTGCCGCAGACCATGACCGTCGGCGGGCACGATCGCGTGGATCTCTACATCGCGGCCTTCAACGGGCACGACGGAGGTTCGGCGTTCCGTGTCGTGACGACGCCGGTGCGCGTGGTGTGCGCCAACACGCAGCGCGCGGCACTGCGTAACGCGGTCTCGTCGGTGTCGATCCGGCACACGAAGAACGCGAAGAGCCGGATCATCGCGGCGCGTGAGGCGCTCGACCTCACGTTCACCTACGCCGAGGAGTTCGAGAAGGCCGCCCAGCGCATGATCGAGGCCGAGATGTCCACCGGGGAGCTGCGGGACGCCGTCGCGCGGATGTGGCCGGAGCAGAAGGACGAGAGCCGCGTCACGCAGCGCAACCGGGAACAGCGGCTCGGGAAGATTACGGACCTGTTCGAGAGGGCGGAGACCCAGGCGAACATCCGAGGCACGCGGTGGGCGGGCTTCCAGGCCATCACGGAGTACGTGGAGCACTTCGCGCCCAGCCGGGGCAAGACGGAGGCCGCAAAGGGCGACGCGCGTGCGGAGCGCCTGATCAACGGTTCGCAGGACGCTCTCATGCGTCAGGCGTTCGAGCTGACGGCCGTGTGACCCCTGCGGGAACTGCCGGGGCGGGCCCGGT
The DNA here is from genome assembly GCF_001751255.1 of Streptomyces nanshensis. Lineage (GTDB taxonomy): Bacteria > Actinomycetota > Actinomycetes > Streptomycetales > Streptomycetaceae > Streptomyces > Streptomyces nanshensis_A. Next base: position 2,915 of record NZ_LJGW01000075.1, read on the forward strand.
CGTACGGGCCCGCCCCGGTTCCGCCCGAGACCCCCTCAGTCGAGAAAAGAGGAATCCCACGTCATGACGTCCGTAGCGAGCGAGCCGCCTGAGCGCGCCGACGACGCCCTGCAAGCCGTTCTTCAGCATGTAGGCGCCGGGCATCACAAAATCCTCATCTGCGGCAAGTGGCGCGACGGCACGGAGTTCGCAGCAGGAGCGAACCTCATGGCCGCCCCCGTCCCGCATGAGTGCATGGGCATCCTGCCCCTGGACCGTGACGATTTCGCCTCGCTCCTGGTCAATCTGTCGAGAGCGCTGCACCCCGTCGACGGTGCGCGCACCTGTCTGTTGCAAGTCCGGACGGCGGAGGCCGACGGGATCGCCTCGCGTTGGTGGCAGGTAAAGGGCGATTGGCTCACTCCCTACCCGGAGGCGTCCGCCGCGCTCTCCACGGATGAGCCGCTGGACCCGTTCGAGCGCTTCCCGGAGCCGGGAGAGCTTCCCCGCCCCGACAGCAACCCGGGCCAGAGCTAGCGCCGCAGCCTCACCACACCGCCAGGTGGCGGGCCCGTACGCCGGGCCCGCCACCCACGCCCAGCCGAGTATGAGGAGAACCCGTGATCGATGTCATTACGGCCGCCAAGATGACGCCGAAGATCCTTAGTGCCGTCCTGGACCACGTCGGCCACGGACCCCACGAGCTCACCGCCGCGCCGAGCTGGGGCGCGCCGACCGTGACGGGCACCGTCGAGGCGGGCGCGGATCCGCAGGAGGGGGCGGCGTTCCCCGTACAGACGGTCCTCTGTACGGCTCTCAGCCTTGGTCACCCCGCAGTGCTGTTCGTCCGTAGTCACCAGGGTGACGATGAAGTCGTGCGCGCGTGGGAGACGTCGGGCGACTGGGTTGTCCCGGTCGCGGCAGACCGTTGCCGGGAGGCGACCGAAGGGCCGGGCACGGCGGACCTCGGACTTGCCCCCGACTTCGCCGTGTACCCGGAGCCGGGAGAGCTTCCCCGCCCCGAATAGTCCTGCCCTCCCGGGGTGGTGGGCGCGGCCATGGTCGTTCCCACCACCCCGGGGAAGAGGGGCACCGCCGGCCCCCGGGCTCAGGGGCGGGTAAGGGGCTCGCGCCCGCGAGCGCCCTCACGTCGCGCCGGACGTACACGCACCACGCGCCACCACACCGCGACTTCCGTCACCATGGATGATTAGCGAGGTTCCCGACATGGCCAGCGCCGACAGCGGCACGGACGACGCGGCCCCGACCTGCTTCATGGCGTCGCACGCCACGTCGGCGGGCCCCGGCGGCCGGACGGTGCACTACTACCGGAGCGACGGCAGCGCCGGTAAGACCTGGTGTCGCTTCCCTCTGTCGCACGAGGCCAGCGTCGAGCGGCTGCGCCGACTCGACGCTCAGGTACTGCGGAAGTACGCCCCCGCGCGCGGCCCGGCGCGGCGTTCCGCCGCCCTGGCGCCGTCCGCTCCGCCGTCCGGTGAAGCCGCCACTGCCCGGGCGGTGCGTCTCTTACCGCGCGGCGCCCTCTGCTGCGAGCCCCTGTGACGGGCCGCAGCCTCCGTTCCCGTTCGTCCGTCTTCGCAGTGAGGAGCAGCCCGCATGCTCAGCTTCCCGACACCGCTCGGAACCGTCCGCGCCGAGACCAGCCGCCCCGCGTGCAGCGGAGCCGTCGACTTCCGGCTGTCCGGCGCGGTGAGCGGCACCGTCCATGCCAACGTCACGCACACGCCCCGCCAGTGGGACGACTTCGGCACGATCCGCGTATCCCTTGGGGACGTCGATCCCCTCTACGTCGCCGAGCCGACCAACCCCGTCCTCGTGCGCAAGGTCGCCTACCGGGGGCACGTGCAGCGCACCGGCGCCGGAAGCCCGTGGGAACCGGGCGTCGGCGGGATCACGAAGCTGTGCGACGGGCACCCCGCACCACCGCAGGCCGACCGGACCCTGCGCATCGTGCTGGAGGGGTGCGCGAACGCCTACGCCGAGCGCGCGGACCTCCCGCAGTTGCGCAATCACGCCCGCGCATGGGAGGCGCCGCAACTGCTCACGTGGCTTGCCCGCATCATCCCGGACGAGGAGCGCCAGGCACGGCGCGAGGAGCGCGCCGCCACCGCGCACCGCGGGCGCGCAACCCGCTTCACGCGGCTGGGGTGGGCCGCAGCCGGCCTGTTCCGGCGGCAGCCCGCAGAGGCTCCGGACGTGCCGCTCGCGCTGCTGCTCGCTGGTGTCGCGGGAGAGGCGCAGACGGCTGCGCATGCCGCGCGCGATGCCGCGCACTGCGCGGCGAGTACGCGCCGCCTGGTTGCGCACATGCACACCGAGCGCGCAGGGCTGCGGGACGTCCTGGCCGCTGCCGATCCCTCCGGCGCGCATCTGCACGTCGTACCCGATCTCGTCCCCGCCGCCTGATCACGGCCACCGGGACCGAACCGCTTCTGCCTGAACTGGAGATGATCCGTATGCCGATGAAGAAGATGCCCCGCCCGATCACCGACGACGCCGCGCTGCTGAAGTTCGCGAAGGAGACTGCGGCTCTGCTGGGCCCGAACTGCCGCACCACCGGCCCCGAGGAGGGGCGGTGTGGCCGGGCGGTCATCGTGGACGACGAGGGGCGCGCCCTGGTCGTTGAGCGCGAGGGCGACGCCAAGCTCACCGTCACCGCGAAGACGGACCGGGTGCCCAGCCCGCGTATCGGGGTCAGCGCCCTGTCCCCCGCGCACGTGAAGGATCACATTTGCCGCCGCCTGTACCCGCTGCACGCCAGGGCGGTCGAGGAGGAGCAGCGGGAGAAGGCAGCCGCCGCGCGGCAGCGACAGGCCCGCGTCGCTCAGGAGCAGCGCCGGACGGCGGCCGTGTTCGCGGACCGGTGGAGCGACGAGCCGTTCATCGCGCTCCTGGCGGACCTGCTGCCGTGTTCGGCGGTCGAGGCGCTTGCCGGGGTGCTCCAGCACCTCACCAACCCTGGCGTGGTCCGGAGGTGGCTGGCCGCGCACTCCCGGGGCAGCGCCGAGATGGGGTACACGGCCGAAGATCACTTCCCTCTCCGCGGCGGGGAGTCGGCGAACGCCGGGACGGGTAAGGCGGCGTTCGTGCGGGAGTGGACCAGCCCGGACACCGTGGACGACGTCGCTCCCCTGCTCGACTGCTGCCATCTGGAAGCGCTCGCGCGGTACCTGGACGATTTCCCCGGCAGCGACGACGCGTACGCGATGCGCTGGAGGACGGTCCATGTGGCCAGTAATCCAGACTGCCACGGGCTGGAGTACCACGGCCTGGCCGCGACGCAGGCCCCCGCTGCTGCTCAGCGAGCCGGAGTGCAGTAGGGCTGTGCAACGACCGGTGCCGCCCTCCGTACGGCGGGCGGTGCTCACGCACCCAACCCCGGCGGCTCCGTACGGAGCTGGCGCTCTGTTGGCTCTGCCGGGATATCCGTGTTTCCGCAGGTCAAGGAAGGGGTTACACTCCCCCCCCACCTTCCGCCACCATGGATGTTGTGAGGGCGTGAGAGGCCCGCACACCGCCGAACGATCCATCACCCGAAAGGCTTCACCGTGGACACTATGCGCATCTTCCAGAAGTGTCGGACGGCCAGCATCGGCAGGATGCTGCGCGACCGGCTACGCGTCATCGCACAGCGGTTCTTCGCCGACCGCGCGCCCTTCTACGTCGACGACTTCGACGGGCCTCTGACGCTGGGGAAGGGGATCGAGCTGCAGCCCGTCTACGATCCCTCGCTGCGCGTCTTCTCCGTGCTCCTCCGGCGGGAGAGGGTACCGGCGGGCGTTCACGGCCCCTCTCCGTACGCCGACCACGCGACCGAGACCATCGGCCAGTTTCTGCGCGAGTGCGGTGTGCGGCAACTGACGAAGGGCGAGGAGTTCAGGCTGCACGGCGCGCTACTCAAGGCCAAGCCTGCACCCGACTTCGCGATCTTCTGCCACACCTACGGCATCGAGGAGCGCTGACGGCGCCAGCCTGCCCCCACCAGCCATCCAGCCATCACCGAACGGAGAACCCCGTGCGCAATTTGCGACTTCCTTGTCCTCGGTAACCCGGAGCCACAGGAAGTCCGTGAAGTCACGGTGGAGTCGTCACCAAGGAAACCGGCAGAGGAGACAGTGATGGACGAGAAATTGAGCTTCGGTCAGCGGGTTCGGAGCACCGTCGACAAGGACTACTGCTACGCCCCTGCTGGGTCCTTCGGGACCGTCATCTACCCCCTCGATAACTGGGGTGACATCGGCGTCGTCCTCGATGGCGACTCATCTGGTGGGACTCATGCCTATGGCGCGGACGAACTCGTGCCCGTCGCGGACATCCCAGAGTGGCTCGCTGCCCACATGTAACCGGGGCCGCAAAGGCTGCGCCCGTCGATCCGTCACACATCCGAGCCAAGACCGGCACCGACTCCTACCGTAGCCACCGGGCCAGACGCGGCGCAGGTTGTGATCGTCGGGATGCCACCGGGAAACCGGCAACATCATCACCTCGTACCTGGCGGCGTGCGCGGACGATGAGACGACGCGCGCCGAGCAGCTTCGCGCGGGGTTCCGGTCAGTTCGCCGGCGACCGGGTGCCCGCCGTCCTCGTGCGGCTCGTAAGCGCCGTCGGACACGAGCACGAGACGCAGAGTCCGCCCGGGAGGCAGGAGCGGGTCACGGCCTCGATGGCGGGGTGGTTGTAGCTGGCGTGCTCATGCCGCAGATGTCGAAGGTCGAGCTGTATGCGGCGATCCGGCGTGACCACCGTATGAGCAGGACCTTTCACCGGGAACAACCCGATGCTGTCTCCGCAAGCCCCACTGCTCGCTTCACCGCGAAGGCCGTGCAACGGGCGCTTGCGGCCTCATGCGCACTCGACCCGAACCGCCCGAACGCGGACAACGCCACCACACTCGTCGCCGACCTCACCGCATGACCCGACGCACGGCGCGCTGCTCAAGGCGAAGTCCGGCGCGCTCGACTTCGCGATCTTCTGCCTCGGCGTCAGCCCGTCACCGGTGGGGGCGGGCAGTACCCGGCCCCACCGTCCAGACATCACCGAACGGAGATACCCGTGCGCAATTTCGCCACCTCGCAGGATATCGGTCTGCGGTCCGCGCAGTGCGGCGCGACCGCCGTGCGTACGGCCCCCGGCGGGGCGCGCGCGTATGTCCTGCTGGACGGCTTCGGCTACAGCGAGGAGGTACGCGAGTGGACCCGCGCCGCCGCGCGGCGCCTTGCCCGCACCGCCGCCCGCATGGCCGATGCGAAGTCGGGACTGCGCGCCGAGTACGACGCGTACGCAGCCGAGCGCTCCGACACGGACGACCCGTTCCTGCCCGAACTCC